>JAAWOG010000117.1 GCA_022799355.1 Lachnospiraceae bacterium
CACTAATGAAAGTGATATATTCTCTGCTTTTGCTTGCACCCTGTTTGTCAGCGTTGATGATAAGTTGTTGTGAATACTTCCTTATCAACGTAAAACTAACCTTCTACGGTTTTACACAAATCTAAAATGCGCCGGAGAGCCGCTGTTTCACGACTATCCGGCGCATTTGAACTTTTCAGCACATCCGGGCTAAAGCGCTCTTTACTGCTGCCCCGTCTCCAGCGTCTGCTTCAGACCGTAATCCGCCCTGTCATAATACCGGACGATCTCCGGGTGGGCTATATAAAACCGATCGCCGCTGTAGATTCCCCGATAATTTTCATTGCCATATTTGTCACCAAGGTTCTCGGCAAGTATCCGCTCAAAGCTTTCCCCGTTCCACTGATATAATTCATATATTCGTTTCGCATTTCTGCCGTAGTTTTCCGTTACAAAGCCGATCAGATTCTCCCCGGGTTCCGCCAGCACGGCCTTATAGTCATAAAGCGCCGGACTGTACGCCGCTTCTTTCAGTACCCTGCTGCCAAGGACCTTCAGATCTGCCGGATCTGACATATCAAACATCACCAGTTTCAGCCCTTTCTGTTCGCCGCTCTTTGAATCCGTCTCATAGCCAATGCCAAGCAGCTTATCCTCTCCCCAGAAATGCAGATATTCGGAAAAACCTGTGATCTCCAGCTCTCCCACAAGCTTCGGATTCTTTTCATCGGACAGATCTGCCGCAAAGAGAGGATCCGTATTCCGGTAGGTGATAAAGTATGCCATATCCCCCAAGTATCTTGCCGCGTAAATGCTCTCCCCGGCAGCGATGCCTGTTAGTTTCCCCGTCAGTTTCAATTTCTCATCCAGAAGAAACAGACAGTTTTCCCGCTCTCTCCCGGAAGCATCCGTGGTCAGCACCCTGAGCTTTTGATCCTTTTCATGGATAGCAAAGGTATCTCTTATGGTTCCTCTGACAGATACGGCCGCCTCTCCGTTCATATATCCCGCCGTCAGCGAAAATCTGGCAATCTCCGTGGTTTCCGACATCCCCTGGTAATTCGCCCGGTACAGGTACAGGGAATCCTCCCCCATATAGACTTCCGAACCGTTATCCAGTATCATCACGCTGTCCCGGGGCTCTCCCGGCCTGTTTACGGAAAGAGAAGATACGATAAGCGCCCGCTCTCCCTGTTCTCCCATATAAATGCAGTCCTCGGCTATCTTCCTTTCGTTCACTTCAGGTATGGCATCCGCCGGCTTTTTCTCATAATCATCCAGCAGATATTTGCCCGTAAACAGATAAAAGATACTGCCGTCCTTTCTTGATGTGACATAGCTGCCGTCCTGCGTCATTTTTCCCGCCAAAACAGGACTGCTCCTGTCACTGATATCATAGGTAAGGACAGATGTTGTCATATCCGTATCCATATACTTGATATCATAATATGCCATATCTTCTCCATCATCCGCCCGGTTTAATGTGGTAAGGCTCTCCTGCACCGCCAGAATCAGCAGATCGCCGTCCACATACATGGCGCAGATGTCCGCCGAAGCGCTCTTTGGATCAGCCTCCAGCTCTCCCACAAGCTTCATTTCATCCTCCGCCGCCGAAATAATACTGATCTTGCTGCCCCGCAGCAGATAAATATATTCTCCGTCCGTCTTCACCACATCGCTCTCATCGATACCGAAAGTCTGCACATTTGTCTCCGAATGTCCGCCTGATTCCTTCTCGGCGGCCTCCTTCACCGTCATTTCTTTCCGCATTTCCTCAGTTCCGCCGGTAGATAGCGAATCTTCCGCCATGGCAGCACCATCCGCCATGTCGCCGAATTCCATACTCCTATCCCGTTTTTCTTTTATCTTATCCAGCCTTTTATAAACTGCCTCATAGCTTTCCGCCAGAATATACAGATCTCCGGCATTTTTCCTGTCAATCTCTTTCTCCTTTGCCCCGGCATCCGCTCCGCCTTCCTGCGCCGCCGATTCTCCTGCCCCTGCTTCCCCGCCTGCAGCCTCATCCATCATACATGCCTCGGATGACATTGTCGTATCCGCCGCGGCAGCTCCTTCCGCCATACCGCTTTCCGGTTCAAAGTTCTTCATCCCCCAAAGGGAAATACAGCAGATTATAAAAACCGCCGCTGCCGAAAGTCCCCCTGCCAGCTTCGGATTTCCAAACAGGAACTTTTTTCTCCACTCTCTACTTTCGCCCGTCTTCTCCTGTTCCAGATTCCGGCATTTCTCCAGTATTTTATCAGGCGCAAGACTTTCCGGTATCATAACAGACTCCGCCGACTGCTTCAATTTTTCCAGAATTTCTTTCTCCGTCATACGACCGCCTCCCGTCCTTCCAGTTTTTCCGCCATCTTTTTCAGGGCGCGGCTCTCCCTTGACCTGATCGTATTTGCGTTGATCCCTGTCATCTCGGAAATCTCCCTGCTGGTGTAACCGCCGAATATATGCATACCGATGATCATCCGGTCCTCCTCGTCCAGTTCTCCGAATATACGGCGCAGATGATAGTTTTCCACCAGATCATCCGCCCCCGAAACATCACCGATCTCTTCCTTCCATTCCAGCGGTTTATTTACATATTCTTTTCGTTTCCGCCTGCACTTATTGGACAGTATTCGGAATACCCAGCCGTCAAAAGCCTCCTCACTCCGAAGCTTTCCGATCGTCATCCAGGCATCCGTCACCGCATCGCTGACCACATCCTCCGCGTCCGCAGGATTCCCCAGCATATACAGCGCAAACCGGTATAGATTCTGATAAATGTCTCCGTACAGCTCCGCAAAGGCTTCCGCGTCGCCCTGCTTCGCCCGTTTTACCAACTGCAGTCTCGTATTCATATCCCACCTCTTTTGCATCCGCCTCCAGATAGTATATGGAAGAGGTTTTCATCTTATAAGTGCGCGTCGCTTTGCCGGTTGTTGCATAAGATTGAAAATAAAATTTTCGATCGGGAGATTTGTATCGGCGCGCCTCCTGCCGCAAACCCGTAAGCCATATATGGCTTTGCGCAATCAGAACAGCGCAGAAATGGAGAAACAGATGAAAAAAACGGCGTGGCTTTGTTTTATTTTCTCACCACACCGTTTATACGCCCCGAAAACTACCGGGATCATCCGCGCCGTTGCTGTTATCTGGCACAGAGTATATTTTCTGCTTCCGCATTCTCTGACTCTGCAAATTCCTCTTCACTGTATCCCAGAGAAATAATCTGTTCCTTATACATTCCCGCCTTCAACATCCTTCTGATCGTATCAAGCCGCTCCTTTTTCCTGCCCTGTTCTATTCCGCGTTCCATGCCCTCTCTGAGCCCTTCCTCAATGATGATTTCTGACAAATTACACATGGTCTGCAGCCTCCTTTCCAGTTCCTCACTCATGATCATTCCATATTCTTCCATCAGGATATGCTTCTTTCGATCCACATCCATTTTTGACAATAGTTTTTCCAACATGGAAATCAGTATATTCTGTGATGTATTTGCATCCGCATTTTTCCTGATATTGATAATAATACCCTTCATCAAGTCTACATCACGTACCTTTATTTTATTCCCGAAAACCACTCTCCTGTCAAGTACTATTTCTTCAATCGAATCCTCATTCTCCCTGTTATCCATACAGATCCATATGGAACGTACTCTGCGCAGACTGTCATAATCACTGTGATAAAATTCCGTCTGCTTCTGCGCCGATATCATTCTTGCCAGATAAAATATAATTCTGTTTTCCAGATGATAACCAAGCCTCCCCGGATCGGAGGATTTCTGTGCTTCTATATTTACCAGAAACTTCATCTCCATCTCTCTGATAAACGCCTGAAAACGGATATCATAAAAAATCTTCCCCTCTCCCGGCACATTATCCTCCGTATCGGTCCCCGTTACACGCCCAAGATTCGACACCCCTGCATCCAGCGGCCTCGTCCCGACCTCAATATCATTTCCTATACTGCCTATAATATCCCCAATCTCCATATCCTGAAATTCGGTAACCGCATATTTCAGAATACGGGCGAGAACCTGCTTATCCGCAAGTAAATATTTTACATTCGTATCATAAGTACTTGCATCCTTCGTCATCTCAATAACCTGCGCCAAATTTGTCTCTGCCATTTTGCTCTCTTTCTTTATCTTCCGCATCATAACCGCTTATTACTATTTATAATATTATACCTCTCCAACCGGATCAATGCAACAAAAAACTATAAAAAAAGAAAAGTTTAAAAGAAGAAAGCCCCTGCTTCTATTTCCCCGAAAACTCCACCAGCCACTTCCCCTCCGACTGAACGGACAGGTAATAACTGTGGGACGGATTCAGATACACATTTTTCTTCTTTCTCCCGTAAGTACCCACTCCGTTCGCCAAAAGCAACCTTGAATCATCATTCAGATCATACAGCCAGACAATATAATTCCCCTTCTCCGCCCAGTTTGCGCAGTAGACATCATGCGTCCCATCATCGCCTTTGAAGCGCCCGGAAACCATATTGCCCACACCTGACTGCGTCATTGTCGTAAACTGCAGCACCGGCGTCATGACAATCTGCCAGTGTCCCGATGCAAGGACCTGAAGCGAAGTGGCATTTGCCCCTTTCTCAATCGTCGTGCTTCCCTCATAAGCGCCCATCTTATTGACAAGAACCTTCGACTCCCCTGCCGCATTGCTGTAAACCAGACCGAAATACCCATCCGCATCCGTACTCACCACATGCACATCATAGGGAACCGGCGGCATATTCAGTCCATGAATATTCATATTTCCGTCCCCCTCATAAACATAGCTGTCCGCCGCATCCTTATTTGTCACCCGAATCCGGCTTGCAACCGCCGGGTTATCCTTCACAAAGACAGTGACCACCGTCTCACCCAGCGCCGCTCCTCTCTTATAACTGAGCTGCGTATACCCTTTCGTGTCCTGGTCCACCCACTCCACGCCGCAGATACTCACATCCGCCACCGTAAACGCCAAAGCCGTCCCCTCCGGCATGTTCCGCGCCGCCACATTCATTTTCACCTCATCCGCCTGCGGGCTCAGCGATATCAGATCCGTTGAGATATCCACAAAGGGCACTTCCTCCGCCCGCACCACTCCTTTCGGCAGACTCACACTCCCCACCAAAATCGCCGCCGTCATCATAACAGCCG
This sequence comes from Lachnospiraceae bacterium, assembly GCA_022799355.1. Lineage (GTDB taxonomy): Bacteria > Bacillota > Clostridia > Lachnospirales > Lachnospiraceae > 1XD8-76. The sequence continues at coordinate 5,144 of JAAWOG010000117.1, forward strand.
TCAGCCTTTTCCGAACCTTCACCATACTTCTAAACTCCTTCCTGTCCTCCCTTTTATCCCTCTTCCCAATCCCCTTTAACTGCAATATACTTTTTATATTATTTATATCTTTTCTCATGCCAACTCCCTCTCGCCCGCTTCAGCGGGCGCTCAAATCAGGATCGTGAAATTCTTCATTTCACGCCAACTCCCATCCTCTACCGGAATATTCCCAATAACTTATTCCACAGATTCACAAACACCGCCTTAAATCTGCCCCACATCCCGATATCTTCCCTCGGTACCTCAATATCCGCCGCATGGTCCACCTCATCATCCGCTGTGATCTCCGCCGTCCTCATAATGATCTGAATACTGTTTGGCGCCTCATTTTTCTCCGAAGTGAACGAAGGAAAACGCTCCGTCACATCCAGATTCAGGAAATTGTGCTCCGCCTCTATCTCATCCAGCTCATTGTCCACCGCATCCTTCACCGTATTTTTTGCATCCCGCATAATGCCCACGCCGTCCGCTATACCAATGCCGCCGTGCATCACACCGGTAAGCCCGTTCAGTGTCAGCGTCAAAGAGGAAGATAAGGTAT
>JAAWOG010000118.1 GCA_022799355.1 Lachnospiraceae bacterium
GCAGGCTCCCCGGCTTCTTGGTCATCTCCTAATGCCAAATACTTGCGGATATTGATTGCAAAAAATTTATCCGTTACTGGCATTTAATTTCTCCTTTGCCTTCTTTTCCCTGAACCTCATAAATTCTCGCAGTTCATCCTCAGTTTCAATGAACTCTACATTTACCGGAGTACGGACAGGACGGTTCTTGGCAGATTCTTCAATCGCGTTGACAAACATCTCCACCTGTTCCTTGCCGGAAATGACAAAATTCTTTGTAATACTTGAAGTTGCCATAATAAACACCTCCTTTGTTAGTATAGTTCTTCCGCTACAATTCATACTTTTCTATCTCTATTTTATTATTTTATATCGGTTAAAGCAACAAATCTTTTATGATTTTTTTATAACTTATTTTTCCACTTGCCCCACGCCAAAACAGAGGTAAGATACGACATCACGGAAGGGATCTGCCAGACCATCTGCATCACTCATTCTAACAGCTTAAGCAACAAGATGGATAATTCCTTACTGGCTGTAAGGGGTATTAACCATAAATATATTGTAGTAGAGGGATTGGATGGGAAAGGATTCTGCATTGTACCAGCTCATGGACACCCGCATGCATTCCGGAGATCTACTTTACTGACATCAATATGATAACCCCTCTGTTTCCTCTTAAATCTGAAATAATCTGCACGATTGGTTTCCCGGGAGTCGATTCCGGCAAAAGAATCGCAGTCATGCCATAGGTCATTTCCTCCCCCTCTTCGGGAACCATTGTAATCCCTAAAAATATGCCCTTTTCTCTTTCATCATGCAGACGCATATTAAAAAAGCATAGCATCCTTTATTTTCTTAATTTTTTCGGTATATAATCCCCTGCCCTGTATACTATTCCGGTCATGCTGGAATACACTCTCGTAAAAACTGAAAAATTGCTTAAGAACTCTATAAAATCAGGTTTATTATCCTTTTCCGAAAGATGCTCTTTTATTAATTCATCAATCGAATATATATGCCCCTTAAGTCCCGTTCCAAACATTCTAAATTTAATCAGCACAACAGGTTAAATGAAATCCTTCTGTCAATCAGGATTTTCAGCTCTCCTGAAAAGGTCCAAGCCAAAACCAAACGTGCCCCTTCTTCCCTATTCCCCTTTCGGATATTTGGAAAAAAGATGTAACAGTTTCTTTCCCTTTGAGACAAGGTCAAGCACCTTGATATCATTTTCATTCTCAAAAGTACTCAGAACAAAACGGCACATATCAACCCAGTCCTCCTTCTCATTCATAAACTGTTCCCACGCCGGCAGGCTTACGTCAACCTTTCCCTTAAAACCATTACACTCCGCTATTGTTTTCTGTAACTTCAATGAATGGTATGTGCCGAATGTGCTGCCTGTTCCCTCTCCTGTTTTATCCGCATAACTGCACAGCGCAAACATTTCCATCTCCGATGCATTCCGGGGATCTACCTTACTGACATCAATATGATATACCCCTCTGTTTCCTCTTAAATCTGAAATAATCTGCACGATTGGTTTCCCGGGAGTCGATTCCGGCAAAAGAATCGCAGTCATGCCATATGTCATTTCCTCCCCTTCTTCGGGAACCATTGTAATCCCTAAAAATATACCTTCTTCTCTTTTATCCACCTTGGTAACCGCATCACCAAAACAGCCTTCCTGTTCCTGTACCCCCGGAAGCCTCCTCTTCATTGGATTTTGCCGAAAATCATATTTCCCGTTTAAAGTACTTGTAATTTCCACTTCGCTTCTCCTCCTGTATTAAATTTTAAATTCGCTGATTATGCCTTCACTCCTTTTTGTCCGCCAAACGTTCCGACAACGCTTCCTCATACCTCTTAAGAGCCTTCTCGTAAACAGCATTCGGCACTCCGCTCCGGTTAGCGTTCACCTCCCGGATACGTCCGTCTTTTACTTCACACCTGGTCCCATTTATCACAAATTCCCGCTCCGTATCTACTCCAAGTTCCCGCAATATATCGAGCAGCATCGGCGTGCTCTCTTTGGGTATCCAGGCTGAAAAAGTCAGCCCGTTCGAAAAAGCGATCAAAGCGCCCAATCCCCGGGCTGCCAGAGCCGCCCTTTCATCATCCTCCCGGCTGCCATTACCATACCTTTCCGCATCAACAGAACCTTCTCCCACTTTCAGTCTGTAACCGTTCCACAAATCGTAGATATCGCCCACCGCAAGATGAATACTGTTATCTGTCGGATTATATCCTTTTGATTCATGCGTTTTATAAGACTGATGTTCCCACAGTCCCGGGAACTCTTTCGGCGTATACATCATACCGCTGTATGCCGTTGCCGCCCTGCGCCCATTGACATAATATTCTTCTGTTGCCGCATCAATGATCTTTCCCGATATCTCCTGCTCCTCACTGTCCGGATTCATCCCGCCCTGAAATACGCCCTGCTGCCACAAGCTGACTATATTTTCTATCTGCGCCTTTTTTCCCCTGTCAAAGCCGTTCAGCGTATCAGATTCCTCCCCGGATAAATCACCGTTAAAATATCGGATAAACTCATCATCTTTTCCGTCCTTTGAAGATATTTTTCCGGTTTTCGTATTGTATATATATGAAAAACTGCTTCCAACACCTGTAATCGCCATATTTATAACTCCTCGTCATGCAGGACGCATACTAAAAAAGCATAGTATCCTTTATTTTCTTAATTCTTTCGGTATATAATCCCCCGCCCTGTATACTATTCCTGTTCTACTGGAATACCATCTCGTAAATACGGAAAAATTGCTTAAAAACTCTATAAAATCAGGTTTATTATCCTTTTCCGAAAGATACCCTTTTATTAATTCATCAACCGAATATATTTGTCCCTCAAGTCCCGTCCGCAACGTTCTAAATTCAAATTTACGCTTATAATTACTATTCCCGATTGATACCTCCAGCGCACCTATTGAATCAACGCCCTCTCCTTTCACAGCATGAGGCACGCTTTCTTTATAAAACATTTTAAATCCTTTTGGGGGAACCACTGACTCCTTCGCTATACTGCCTCTTCCTATCTGATTTCTAAAATCAAAATTCCATCCACTGTTAAAATCCAATCCTCCATCCATTGTATACTTTGAATTTTTTTCTACCTCTAATGCATCAAAAGAAGATACCTCCCATTTAGCCGCAACTTTTTCAGCAATCTGTCGTAATTTATCCCTTGTCTCCTCACATTTATAGTAATAATCGGCATTATAATATACCCAATCGTCCGACCACCCACCATACGATGCGTTAATTTTTTCACCTTCATAATAATTTGCATTTCTGGCGGCTCTCATATTTTCTTTCGCAAAAATATCATATATTTCACTTACAATCTGCCTGTTATCCTCCTCATTTTTTCCGGATGTCTGATGCTGTTGTGTTCTATAAATCCGCATTGAGGTACAACATAATCTAAAATATTCCTCTACCTCCTCCTCGCTGATCTTTCCTTCATAAAACTTTCGCATACAATCGGAGATATCATCTTGCATATCCCATCCAAAACGATCTCCAAAAACACTCTTTGGCATTCCTCTCAGAATACTACTATTAGAATAACAGCCATACATACTCTCTATCGTTTCTAACGTTTTTTCATAGGAATCCCTTGCATGAGATTTATCAATGGTTTGATCCTGAGTCGATTTTATATAGTCATATGTACTTTTAGCTTCATTCATGATGTTTCTGCACTGTATATTCTCTGGTATCGGTTGTTTTAGATAGCCTATATGAAGTGTACTGCCTGCCATAATACTTATTCCTTTCTCTGCATATCAGGCAGCAATTAAAGCATTGCTGCCTGATAATTCTTTATTGATGCAGCTTAATCCCCATATTCATGAAAATATGAAATACTAAGACTGGGCGTAAACGTATAGTTTGAGATGCTGGCCTGAAAAGCCATGCCCCAATTTCCTTTTAATTTTTCATTTTTCTCGGAATCCTTAATGTAGTCAAGTTCAACTTCCGGATCATGACTCGTTCCATTGACAAACCAAAATGAGCTTTCCGGCGCCATCAGTCTCCATCTGCTGATCTCAGACATCCTTGCCCCGTAAAGATATACTGACTCCACCCTTCCTGTGTTCGGAATATTGTCACCATCCACACTAAATGTTCTTGTTGAAGAATACCCTGAACTCGTTGCCGTTACGGATATGCCCGGTGAAATCCTGACGGATGCGGGCCTCACAAACGGATTCCCCACCGCCGTAGCCATGGTCCCAGTCCTGAGAGATACGCTTTCATCCGGGTTTGTGCAATAAACTACCAGATAATAATCCTTCCCGACCTCTGTTGTCAGCCTCGCCTTTTCCGCGTTAGTCCAAGCACTTCCGCTCATAAACTTTGTGCTATGTGTACGTGAATCATTCGCTGAATCAAATCCCTCATGTAATGTATCCGCCTCCAATACTTTGAAGCGTACAGTACTGGAATCACTTACAATCGTGATAACACTTGTCGGATTCCTCCGGAATTTATACCAGTATTCTCCGACATTTGGCACATAATAGTTATTCTGCAAATTTGTTTTGGAGTGATAATACTGCTCTAATAACACGGTATTTTCAATACCGCTCATCATCAGTTCAGTCTCTTTTTTATCTCCTACTATAATCCTGTAATCGCTCGCCCTGTTCTCATAAGGATTGGGCTCTGCGACAACCGTATAATTACAGACAGTTGCATCTGCTGACGGCCTATCAATATATCCCCAGTTTTTTGCCTGTCTGTTATTGGTTCCTCTTTGCAAGACCTCATTTCCTGCTTCATCATACACCTTAATTTTTGTACCTACATACCCTTTTCTGACCAGACACACCGCCGCGGAATCCATCTGTGTAAAGTCTACTGAAAAATTATATGTAGCCGTATCTTCCGCAGAGGCAAAGCTGCCTTCAAATACCTGATACTTTTCCGGTTCCTCCGGCTCCTCGGTGGAGGTGGCTGAAATTACCTCAATTCTGAATCCTATCGCCTCCGACATTTCTCCGGCGCTGTCTTCTACCTGATAGTACAACTCATAAGTCCCCGGATCAGTAATTTGAATAATAAATCCTTCTTCGATTTCCGCCCAGATATAATCAACCGCACTGCCGCCCACATAACGGTTTACTATCGTATCTAAATCCTCATCGGAATCATTATAGACAAATCCGATCCGCGTTTCAGTAGTTATCTTGCCATCGATCAGAGATTCTTCATTTAATATGATCGGAATCAGATCAGCTACCGGCGCCGTTCTCGCCATACCCATATCGATCGTAATACTGTCTGTTAAATCTTTAGCTGTTTTATCCGCGATTATCTCTTCATCCGGCTCAATTTTTTCTAAATCTTTCAAAACAGATTCCAACGATCTCATCTCAGAATTTCCGATATTCTCAGAACTTTCCGCGCTCTGTGCCTGCACCGTATCGTTTTCATTTGCTTCTGCTCTGACCGGTTCCAAATCAGTTTCTTCAAAATCAGAACCGATATTTGCCTGTTCCTCTAACCACTCATCGTAAGTCATATTCGTCACAGGCTCCTGCGCCAGTGCAGAAGTTGAAAACAGAACACACAGCATTAAAACATATGCAATAAATTTTGCCATCTTTCTCATTATGCTTTCTCCTAGTATAATAATGGTGTAGTCAAGAATGACTACTGGTTAATAGTTACAAAGTCCAATCTAATAAATCAATATAGATATAACGGAAGGAGGAA
>JAAWOG010000119.1 GCA_022799355.1 Lachnospiraceae bacterium
TACTAAAATTATAAATATACTTTTATGCTTCTTTACCGATTTTCACCTTCTTCTAACATCATTTTCCCTATTCTTGTCATACGTATCTCCTTTCTCAGCTGATTCAGATCAAACTCGTCTAAAAATTTTTCCGCCATTGTATACCATCGCTTCCATTGAAATACTCCCGAACTCTGGGAAGATCTACTTAGGATATGGATCTAAAGATTATCTCGGGCAAGAAAACCCGATCAAGAATTGTGAAAGCTTCTCCCTGTGACCATGTCCCGTCTGTCAGATTGAACATAGGCAATTTAATAAAATCAGTGTATATGCCGGAGCAGGAAATGTCAAGGAAAAAATATAAGTACTCATAAGCAACACTGCGGAACAGAAAGCAGTTTTACGTTCAGCCTTCTGATTTAATTATTTATGTTAGATCACGATTTTTATTAGTATCCACCGTCAGTTGACAACTTATGAGTACTGCTATATAGTAAAAACAGCATTCGTTCAGGATAAATTAGCAGTGATGCAGCCTGAAATGATTACGGGCTGCAGGCAGACAAATGGTATGCAATTATGATTTATCCGTCGAGGAAAGGAGCTTTTAGTGAAGAAAGTGAAATTAACCGTCATAAGAAAAGCTGAATTTATGGATGCATCCTGTTGAAACCGGTTTCGATATTGGTGGATTTCCATAAAAAAAGAGTTCATAGTGCAGGATAAAGATTACAAAAATTGTGCAAATATTAGAAATATAAAAAAGTTATTGACGCTGCTAATAAAAAGGATTTATAATATACCTATGATGAAACCGGTTACATCATGAGGCGCAATGAGGAAGGACATGAAGAATATAACAATATCAGATATTGCGGTGAAAGCTGGAGTATCAAAGGCAACAGTATCGAGAGTTCTAAATACTCCTGAAATGGTTGAAGGCAGTACCAGAGAAAGAATCGAATCTATTATGAAAGAGTACAATTATACACCATCTGCAACGGCAAGAAACCTGTCAAAAAGAGTATCTTCTACGGTAGGCGTGATTGTTCCGGAAATCAGCAACAGTTTTTTTGGAACATTGTTTTCGGGAATCGAGGAGATTACGAATAAGAATGGACTGTCATTGCTCTACTGCAGTAATGAAGACAATGAAAAGAAGGACAGGATGGCATTGGACTTGATGCGGACACAGAGAGTCAGAGGTGTGCTTTATGTTCCGGCTGCCAATTATCCGGCAATGGGAAAAAAGAAAAAGGTTCAAAAAGAATTAGAAAATCTGGGCTGTCCGGTAATCTGTATAGACAGGGATATCGAACTTCCTTTTGATACAGTCCATTTTGACGACAGAGCTGCTATGAAGAACGCCGTGATCTCGCTGGCGAATGCAGGACATCACAGGATTGCAGTGATCAACGGAAATCATGAAAGTAATGTTTTGGCGTCAGAACGATATAAAGGCTATCTCGACGGCCTGAGAGAGGCGGGACTGGAGATAAATGAAGAAATGATATATCAGGGAACATATAAACAGTCATATGCATATTTGGCTGCGAAGGAAATTTTTCAAAAAAAGGAACAGCCAACGGCGGTCATCACCTGCAACAACAGCCTTGGGAAAGGATATCTGCAGGCTGTCAGAGAGAATGGAAAAGCAGATTCCTATACACACGTAAGTCTGGATAAAATTGAAATGCTTGACCTTTTGGGCATTCCTCATAACTATATTGAACGGGATTCATATGAACTTGGAAAAAGGGCGGCAGAGCTTCTGATCGGCAGAATTGCATTTCCGGAAAAACGGATACAGAATATATTGCTGGAAGCTCCGCTGATCAGGGAAACCTATTAAGAGGAACGGCGGGAAAATCCCGCCGAACCCCACAATTTTTTTTGATTCAAATGAAACCGGTTACATTTGAAGGAGAGAATCATGAAGTTGATTTTTGGATGTGATCCGGCGGCATTTAGCTTTTATAAAAAGCTTGTCGCTGCTATGAAAAATGAAGGGTATGAAATAGAGGATGTCGGATGTACATCTTCGGAGGAACCGGATGGAGGAAAATTTGCCGAGATAGCCGAAGCTGTTGCGGAAAAAGTGATTTCCGGAGAAGGAGACTATGGTTTTCTGATGTGCGGAACCGGACAGGGGATGGCGATGGCCGCTAATAAGGTACCCGGAATAAGAGCAGTGCTGTGCTACGATGTTTTGCCGGCAGTTTTGAGCAAAAATGATAACAACGGAAATATTTTATGCACTGGTGCCTGGATGATGGAAAAAAAGGGAATTGAGTTTACTATTTCTATGATCAAAGCATGGCTGTTCAGCAGCTATACCGGAACCCATGAGGATGGAATGGCCGCATTAAAACATTTGGATGACAAAAAATATGAGGTGAGATGATGCAGGAATTTCAGGAATTGTCAAAATGTGCTCTTGGTGAGCTGTCAAAGGTATTTGAGAGAGTCAATGGAAAAGAAATCCGGATGCTGCTTGATAAGATTAAATCAGCAGAGCACATTTTTTTATTAGGTGCAGGCAGGGAAGGAATTTCTACAAAAGCATTTGCAATGCGGCTGATGCATTTGGGAAAAGATGTGCATTGGGTTTGGGATGATACGACTCCGGCAGTTAAAGAAGGCGATTTATTTATCTGCGCCTGCGGCAGTGCGGATGTATCACATGAGAATACAATCTGTGGAAATGCAAAGAGAGAAGGAGCTTATCTTTTGCTGCTGACTCCTTCGTCGGAGGGATTTTTGCTTTCAATTGCAGATGCGGTAGTCAAAATCCCGGCAATGGCATACAAAGCGGTGTATCATTCAGAAGAAGAATACGTACCTACTGCACAGATGATGGGAAACCAGTTTGAACAGGCGCTTTTCATTTTTTTTGATGTAATCGTAATGATGCTGAAAGATGAAATGGGACTCACAAATGAAGATATGGAAAAGAGACACAGAAATGTGGAATAAAGGAGGATTCTTATGAAAAAGAAATTATTTTCAATTATTTTATCGGTATCCATGGTTATTGGCCTGACTGCCTGCGGCACTACTTCCGGGACATCATCGGATGATGGAAATACGAAAGTATCTGCGGATCTGTTTGATACAACCCAGTATAAATCAGAAAAAAAACCTTCGGAATATACAATCGCCGTGGTAGTAAAGGACGGAACTTCTGACTGGTTTAAGCGTATGGAAACAGGAGTAAATGAATTTGGGGAAAAGATGTCCGTAAACGTGATACAAAAAGGGCCGGCGAATGCAGACGCAGCTTCACAGGTTCAGTTGGTTGAGGATATGATTAACCAGGGAGTAGATGCGATCTGCGTCGTTCCAACTGACCCGGGGGCATTAGAATCTGTACTTAAAAGTGCAATGGAAAAAGGGATTGCGGTGGTCAGCCATGAAGCATCTGATCTGAACAATACGCTTTTTGATGTAGAGGCATTTACAGCCGAGTCCTTTGGACAGACGATGATGCAGGAACTTGCAAAGGCAATGGGTGAAAAGGGTGATTATGCGCAGATGGTTGCATATACGACATCTACGACCCATATGGAATACTCCAACGCAGAATATGAGTATCAGAAAGAAAACTATCCGGACATGCAGCTGATCAATGATACCGTACCGTCGGCAGAATCCTCTGAAAAGGTAGACACTGCATATCAGAAAGCCAAGGAATTGTTAAAAGCAAATAACGGCCTGGCAGGGTTTACCGGAGCTGCGTCGGTCGATATTCTGGGAGAGGCACAGGCTGTTGAAGAATTAGGTCTTTCAGAACAGGTGTCGATTGTAGGCGTCGGAACACCGAATGCATGTAAGGATTATGTAAATAATGGAACGATTGATTCCGTCTGCCTTTGGGACCCGGCACTGGCCGGTTATGCCATGTGCCATGTGGCATATCAGGTGCTCAGCGGCGAGGAGGTCGGCGAAGGTTCCGATCTCGGATGCGAGGGGTATCAGAGCGTTGAAATGGTAAAAGAAAAGAACCGGTGTCTTCTGGGAGACGCCCCCCTGATTTTAACAAAAGACAATATCGGGGAATATGATTTCTAAACATTTGAATACATCGTATGCAGAAAAGCTGTCGGCAGCAAGCTTTCTGCATCGGCTGCGGACGGCCTGGTATATGGGCTGCGGATCGTATACAGGCCGTCCGACTTGAATAGCTATTTTGAAAGGAAGTGGCGATGACATGAATGAGAACGTACTGTGTGTAAAGGGGATACAAAAATCCTTTGGCGGTGTTCATGCACTCAAGGGTGTAGATCTGACTATAAAAAAGGGAGAAATACACTGCCTGGCAGGAGAGAATGGATGTGGAAAATCTACGATTATCAAGGTGATATCCGGATTTTATCAGCCGGATGGAGGGACCATCGAGATTGACGGCAAAGAATATACAAATCTGAATACGGCCGATGCAATTGCGGCAGGAATCCAGGTGATCTATCAGGATTTTTCGATTTTTCCCAATTTGACGGTGATGGAAAATCTCGCATTCAACCAGGTGCTTGCGGAAAAGAAAAAGTTTGTGAATAAGAAAGAATACAGGAAAATTGCGGAAGAAGCAGTGAAAAAAATTAATTTTGATGTGGACCTGGATGCAAGGGTTGAGTCTCTGCCGGTTGCTGATAAACAGTTGATTGCGATTTCAAGAGCGCTTCTTCACAATGCGAAATTGATCATTATGGATGAACCGACTACTGCTTTAACAAGTAAAGAAGTAACGCGTTTATTTGCGATTATCAGTGAATTGAAACAAGAAGGAATTACGATTCTGTTTGTTTCACATAAGCTGGATGAAGTATTTGAGATTTCAGACAGAATCACTGTATTAAGAAGCGGAGAAAATGTTCATAGCTGTCCGATTCAGGAAATGAATGAAGAAAAATTCACATATTATATGACCGGAAGAAATTTTGATGCAATTCCGGAGAAAGAGATACAGGGATTCGAGGATAAAGAATGTTTGCTGAAAGTCAGTCATCTTTCCGCGGCCGGGTTCGAGGATATCAGTTTTGAACTGCGTGCAGGAGAAATACTGGGGATTGTTGGACAGTTGGGAAGCGGCCGCACTGAATTGAGTCTTGCATTGTACGGTATGCTCAGGCCATTTTCAGGAAGCATTTCTGTAGAAGGGGAAGAAGTACATTTGGATTCTGCGGCAGATGCTCAAAAATGCGGAATTGCATTAGTACCGGAAGACCGGCTTACAGAAGGACTGTTTTTGCCCCAGCCCATATATAAAAATATAGCAGTTACATGCCTGGATGATCTTGCGGAATCAGCAGGTGTTTTAAAAGAAGAGAACGAAAAGGCTCTGTCACAGTCCTGGGTAGATGAAATTGGGGTCGCAACTAAAGACCATACGCTTCCGGTTTCTACACTGTCTGGTGGAAATCAGCAAAAGGTGGTATTGGCCAGATGCCTGGCGACAAAACCGAAGGTCTTGATATTGAACGGACCAACAGTAGGTGTGGACATCGGGGCGAAATACGATATCCATAAACTGTTGAGGGAGCTTGCGAAAACCGGAATGGCAATTCTGGTCGTTTCAGATGATGTGGCGGAAGTCTCGGCACTTTGTGACAGGGCAATTGTCATGAAAGCGGGACATTTTTCCGGAGAGCTGACAGGACAGGAACTGAATAACGAGAATTTGTATGGAGTGACCGCTTAGGAGGAATGAAAAATGGATAAAAAGATAAAAAGAGCAGT
>JAAWOG010000120.1 GCA_022799355.1 Lachnospiraceae bacterium
CGAAGACAAAGTTTCAGCCGCTCTGCGTCTGCCACTTGTCTTGTGCACCGTACAGGCATCTGCTGTTCTTATGCAATAATATCCAAATACTTCATTCTTACTATTGTATGCGGCAATATGACTTCTCTGCCCTCTCCGCCCTGCAGAAGATACTGCAGCTCTTCCACCGCGGCGGCGGAGATCCCCGAAAAATTCTGCTGCACCGTGTTCATCTGTTTTCCGGCGTACCCCATCAGTACCAGCCCGTCAAACCCGCAGACCGGGCGGAAGATATCCATCTCGATCAGTGCCCGCATGGCGCCGATTGCCATCAGGTCCGATCCGCAGACGATCACATCCCTGCTCCTGGCATACTGAAACGTCAGATTCCTCGCCTTCAGTTCGCTGAAATCTCCGTAACGGACAAACAATTTGCAGGAAAGCTCCTCTGCCAGTTCCTCGATCCCTCTCAGGCGCTCCGCGCCCGGATAGGAATTCTTTTTCCCGGCGATATACAGAATCTTTTTCGACCGGTTTTCCAGTATCGTCTTTCTTGCCACATCGATCTGCGCCTGCCTGTGGTTGACGCCGATACAGGAAACCGCCGCCCCATGGTAGGACACATCCACCAGGACCATCTTAAATTCGCCCCGCCCGACCAGCTCCCAAAGCACCCTGTCATTGCCGGACATCCCATAGACAATAATGCCCTCTATGCTCTGCGCCTGAAAGTAGCGGATAATCTCCGACACCGATTTTCCCTTCAACATGGAAAAAAATACGGTGATCAGGTCCAGTTTCATCTCCTGCGCCTTCTGGATCGCACCTGCCATGTACTGCATGTCAATCTCATCAATCGCCTTGGTCTGGGTATTTAAGTTCATAAGCAGAGCGATCCGCCCCGCCTGCTTGGAAGAAAGCGCCGCCGCGATGGAGTTGGGCACAAAGTGCAGTTCCTCTATCGCTTCCCTTACTTTCTTCTTTGTCTTTTCGCTGACGCCCGGATAACCGTTCAACACCTTGGACACCGTGGATATCGCCACGCCGGACTGTTTTGCCACATCTTTGATCGAAACCATTTCTGCTCCTGTTTTCACTTCTCTTTTTCCTGCGTTTTATGTATGCTTGATAATACTGGCACATCAAACGGCAGAATATCAGGCTTAGAAAACGTTTTCCATCGCTACTATAGTACAAATGCCTCATAGTGTCAAGAGGTTTTTTAATGACTGACCGCATATTTTCGGAAAGTTCAACAGCCCCCGCGTTACAACCGCATCCCCGTCCTTACCATCCGAAACATCCTGACGGCACTGCCAAAATACAGCTCTTCGGCACGCGCCATCGCCTCTTCCAACGGCATCACCCCATTCACAGTCGTCATAATGGAATCGATGCCATGCGCGCAAATATCTTCCGCGCCTTCTCCCATCCCGCCCACAAGGGCGATCGCCGGAATATTGTTTCGTTTACACCTCTCCCCGACTCCCTGCACCACTTTTCCGAAACAGGACTGCCAGTCGGTTCGCCCTTCCCCTGTCACCACAAGAGAGACGCCCTCTAAATGACTGTCAAAGTCAATCAGATCGAGCACTCTCCCAACACCGGAATGCAGCGACGCCTTCAAAAAGACGAAAAGAGCCGCCCCCAATCCTCCTGCCGCGCCGGAACCCGCCATCTGATCCGGATTTATACCAAACTCCCGGATGATCACATCTCTGTAATGCCGCATGCCCTTTTCCAGCTCTTCCAGAATCTCCGGCGTTCCGCCCTTTTGTTTTCCGAAGGTATAAGTTGCCCCGTGCTCCCCGCAGAGAGGATTTGTCACGTCGCACATCACGGTAAATTTTGTCTCTTTCACCCGCTCATCCAGCCCGGATATATCAATATGAGTCACCCTGCCGAGATCTCTCCCGATCCCTTCTAATTCCGTTCCCTCTTTGTCCAAAAAACGGATGCCCAGCGCCCGCATGCAGCCCATCCCTCCGTCATTGGTGGCGGAACCGCCGATCGCAATGGAAATATCACGAAATCCCCGATCCAGCGCATCCCGGATCAGTTCGCCGGTACCAAAGGTTGTCGTATAAAGCGGGTTCTGTTTTTCCTGCGGCACCAGCGCATATCCTGACGCCAGCGCCATTTCCAGAACGGCTCTGTTTTCATCCGGCTTCCCATAATATGCGGCGCACTTCTCCATCAGCGGTCCATGCACCATGACGGATATCTTCTCACCGCCGGTCGCCCTGATCACAGCATCCACCGTTCCCTCACCGCCGTCTGCCACCGGCAGTTTTTCGCATATGCAGTCCGGGAACACCTCTTTTGCCGCCCTCTCTAGCAATTCGCCTGTTTTCTCACTGCTAAGGCTCCCCTTAAATGAATCCGAGGCAAATAAAAATTTCACGCCGGTACCCTCCCATCCCTTGTTCCGCATTGGCATCTATGGCCCTTTTTCCATACATTTTTCTATTCTTCCGCCGCCAAAATCTCCTTATAATCCTCATAATTTTTCTCAAGCAGCGTCGGTGTATCCAGTCCGTAAGGACATTTCGATTTACATTTTCCGCAGTGCAGGCAATTTTCAATCCGTTTCATTTTTTCCTGCCACTCAGGCGTCAGCCAGGCTTCCGACGGCGCCCTTCTCAGCATCAGGCTCATCCGGGCACTGTTATTGATCTCGATCCCCACAGGACAGGGCATACAGTAACCGCAGCCCCGGCAAAATTCCCCAAGCAGTTCCGCTCTGTCTTTCTCGATAACAGCCCTGATCTCCTCCGTCATCACCGGCGGGTTCTCTATGTAGGATAAAAATTCATCCAGTTCGCTCTCCCTTTGTACGCCCCAGATCGGCAGCACGTTATCAAACTGCGCAAGATACGCATAAGCCGCCGCCGAATTGGTGATCAGGCCGCCGGATAAAGCCTTCATCGCGATAAAGCCCATCTCCGCCTCTTTACATGCCTCCACCAGTTCCAGATCCTTCTCCGTTGCCAGATAACAGAACGGAAACTGCAATGTCTCATAAAGCCCGCTTTCTATCGCTTCTTTCGCAATATTCAGCCGATGGTTCGTAATGCCGATATGCCGCACCATGCCTTTTTCCTTTGCCTTAAGCATCGCCTCATAGAGTCCGCTCCCATCGTCCGGCTTCGGGCAGAACGCCGGGTTGTGGAACTGGTACAGATCGATATAGTCTGTCCGCAGATTTTTCAGGGAAACCTCGATATCCTTCCGGAAGCCCTCCGCATTCACCGCCCCGGTCTTTGTGGCAATAATCACCTTATCCCGCATACCGTCGAAGGCTTCCCCGACTTTCTCCTCGCTGTCCGTGTAAAACCTCGCGGTATCAAAAAATCTGACACCTTTGTCATAAGCTTTCCTCAAAAGCTTTACCGCTTCCTCCCTGCTGATCCGCTGAATCGGCAACGCGCCGAAGGCGTTCTTCTCCACACAAAAACCTGTTTTTCCCAAAGTTACTTTTGCCATGATCTTCTACCTTTCTTTTTTGTATTCAACATGTAATTGCCAGTTCACTTACCTTTTTTTATAACGTCTATCCCTGTTACTTCCAATCATCTCTATATCATCAGAAAGCCCTTTTAAAATCTCCTTTGTACGACTTTCCTTCAAATTCAGCAACTCACAAAATGCCCAAATACCATATTCTTTCCCCTCTTCCATAAATGCAAGAATTTTATCATACTGCATCTGTGTCTTTTTCGTCACTTTTTTATCGCCGCTTTTTATCGCCGCTTTTTTATCGCCGCTTTTTATCGCCGCTTTTTTATCGCCGCTTTTTTCATTTCCACTCTCTTTCTTTCGCCAAATACCATCTGCACCTACTTGCCCATATTGGCCGTATCTTAGCATGGAAATATATTTTTCGCATCCATATGCGCTGATGGAAACACCTCCGTTTTCAGCATCTATGAGCGGAAGCGGCGCGCCAACCTTTTTACATTCTGCTTTTATCTTTACAAAGCCTCTGCCCCATGCCTCCACATCCCCTGAGCGAAAGGACACATCCGCAATTTTAGGATTGTGCGGTACAGATTCATGTTTCTCGTATACCCGTTCATCCGTAGGCACACGTTTTGACCAGGAGCCCATATTGAAAATAACGATTCTGTCTTCATAAACAGATACCTGAACCGGCACACCTGTTGCATAATCCTTATGGTTGACTGAATTAAGAAGCATCTCACGAATCATGCCTCTGGTAAGCATATGGGTTTCTGTCCGCTGAATGCCCTCATAATCCACCAATGCCTTGAAATACTTTGTAAAAATCAAATCAATCGCTTTATCGACCTGTAAAAGAAGCGGCCCCTCCACAACGTCCTGATACTGCAGATCCTCTATCGGTTCCGCGTCTTCGCCAAAAGCTCCTACCAATGAAAAATAACCGATTTTAATATAGGATCCCGTTACATAGCGATCCGGCGTGGGATGAAACAGCAAAATCGCTGCCCTTGTCAAATATTCTCCATCAAACAGCTTCAGATTGCGCAGCAATAACTCGTCAGAAACATTTACCTCACTTTCTGTCATCCTGTTGCTTCTAACTGCTTTCTCTCTGAACGCCTGCAATGCGTCCTTGCTCAGGTCCGCCACGCTGACCTCCGGAACAGGGACTGCATCCCACGTTTTTCCGGCACGCTCCAAAAGAAAATTCTGCAATTCAAAGCCATTTAATTCATGCAATGTGGAACCGGAACGTTTATAGTATTTTCCATCACACGAAATGGCAAAGGGATATTTTATGATTTCTATGGAGATATACTCTCTTGTGCCATCCGCTTCTTCCCATATTTTATTCTCTTTTTCAATCAAAGCAAGGGATTTGCAACGTTTATCGGTACTTTCTACCTTTTCAGAACTTAGTTTTCCGCAGGCATATTGGTTGATCAGCTTCTCTGAAATGTTTTTGGGAATATGGTTCCCGAAACGTATATTTTCAGCTCCATTCGCTTTATGGATGTTGATGCTGGCTATGATCCCTAACTTGTCATGAATCTTGTTCGGCAAGCCCTCCAGCATCCTTTTGGAATCTTTGATTCCGACCACATAACCATCATCATTTACCCCAATGTATAAAATGCCGCCTTCCGTATTGGCATACCCGCACAGCCATTTTAGAAATTCATCCTGCCATGACCATTTCCATTCCATTTGTTGGGATTCCTGGTTTTGCTGTGGTCTTTCATGATATGAATTCGCTTTATCCATAAGATTCCTTTCAAATCCTGTCATTGTTACGCAGAGGGCCATTGGCCGCGCTTTGGCCGCTCCTCCGCCCGGGAGAGGCCGCGCTTATTTCATGACCATCTCCCCATCCCCCGGCAAGGGCCTTAGCGGTTCATGGGGCAGCGTCTGGTACCAGAATGCCACAGATGTGTAGTCATCATATCTGGGGCCTGTCCAGCCCAGATTGTCCAGGGTCATCCGGAAGCCGGTCTCAAAGTGGATGGGATCCGGCACATGGAAGCGGTACAGCAGGAACCGCTGCTGCCCGTTGTAAAAGGCCGCGTTGTCGCCCAGGATAGCGAACATGCCGGTGTAGAGGCCGCTGTAGGTGTGGTATCTTTTCAGATAGATATCGTTGCCGAAGCCATAGGCGCCTCCGAAATAGTCCTCTGTGCCGGTATAGTGGATGGACGGGTATGGGTCGTCATCGATGTACATCCTGGCCTCCCCC
>JAAWOG010000121.1 GCA_022799355.1 Lachnospiraceae bacterium
TAGGCGGGAGTAAAGGGCTGTGATTTTGCTGTAATCATTCATGTGCATACCCTCCTGCGTCAATATAGGTGTTGCTTACAGTTAAGATTATGCACCCCATCTTGCGGAGCCATACTCCACGCCATTCCTGAACTTCTTTGCATTTTTCTTTTTGCAGTACACGATCAGATACAAAGCTATTCCGCACCCTGTCCCGGCAAGCAGGTCTTTGGGATGCAGGCTGGGAAATGGGTTTCTGAACGCTCCGCTCAGTCTTTCCATAAAACCCATTGTCTTTATAAAAATATCCTGCTCCGGTAACTGCCGCCACAGCCATGCAGCCTTATTACAGAAGTATCCCGCAAAGAGATAGGGCAGGCTCATCAGAAAAAGCTTCTTTTTGTCAATGCTTCCTGCTTTTGCCCTGCATTTTTCAGGCAGCGCTTTCAGGTCGCCTGCAATGCCATCAACAATTTTGCTCATAATGCCTGCCCTCTGTCTTTATTCTTTTCCCTGCTGCGTTCCCGGTTTTTGTCCATTGACACCATCGCTTTCAGTTTTTCTAATTTCTCCCTCACTGACGGACGGTTTTTCTTTTTCTCATTTGCATAGACAAACTCTTTGAATGCCTGGGCGAGCACATCTGCATCCTTCGCTTTAAAAAACACAAGGTATTTCGGCGGATCTTTCGTCCGGTCTTTTTTTACGGCAAAATCAATGTTGTATTTCTTTGCTGTCCGCTCGAAAGACTTGATATTGCTGTCGCTGATCTCAATGGTCTTTGCTCCGGCATCCTGCCCGACCAGCTCCTTTACTGATATCTTTTTATGCACGGTTTTATGATGCGCTGTCCTGCCTTTCTGCCTGTTCTGATGCTCCAGATACATCTTCAGCATACTTCTCAGTTCCTTTGCCGACAACTTAGCCCCGTCCATCACAAGCGCAATTGTTTTCTGGGTTGTTTCCTCTTCCATTCCAACACCTCTTTCTCTTTTATTTTGTCGTATGTTCCACTAAGGCGGGACATACAGCCTGTGCAGTAGATGTTTCATAATACTCCTTTCCACTTCTGGACACTGTGTCCAAAAGTTCTATCAATACAAAAAGGGCAGCTATAAACCGTTTTTATGGTCTATAACTGCCCTGACGCTGTCAAACATATTTATTTGTATTACTCCCCTTTTAGGAAAAGTATTCTCTGTGTATAATTTCCAAAATCCAACGCATATTTTTCATATAATTACAGAATCTGTACCAACTTAACAATTCAATAAACTGTAATTGATCCACTTCTTTCAATTAAATCTATCTCACATAATCTATAGTATATTTTTCAGGATGAACTCTACTCTTATAAACATTTCCCAATCCAAGCTCGTTTGAAATCTCATTTAGCCTTATAACATCATTTTCAGAGCAATTTATACCAGCAACAATTCGACTTGTTCTCATTCCTAATTTATTTACCGGAACATTCATTCCTACATTGTTATTCAATGGATAAACTATTCGATATTCCTTCTCATGCTCCCATGACTTTGCTTTAATAAATAGGTTTTGTAAAAATAACGTCAAATAAAAATCTGCTTGTTCTCTTTGACCTAAATTAATAGCCTTCTTAATAGCTTCTCTACTTTGAAGTATTAGCGATGCTACTTTAATTCTTTCTGGCTCATATAATACTTCATGTATACAGTCCTTTTTAATCACCTCATATTCAACACAAAATCCTTTGTGGTTATTCGTATAATAAGCCCACATTGGTAAATAATCGATATTATTAGAAGAAAGACATGTTATACCATAATCACTAAAATCAAATATAGTTTGATAATAATCAATAATATCAGCCGGATATCCCGCTTCACTCATCTTTTGTCTATCAAGTAACATTCCCTTATATTCGTATGGATCGTTTAAAAAATCTTTTTGTGCAAACCATATCTCATTCCTTTCTAGGGAAAGAAATTTCTTATCGTCAGTTTTTGATCCATCAAGCCAAATAAATTTAATTAATTTATCTGGAATAGTTGAAAGACGAACATTTTTAGCCTCATCCATCTTGCCTTCAAAAAGAAGTTGCAAATACTCATCTGTTTTCAATAGTGCATCCTCCAAAACATCAAATTGAAATGATACTGTATATATCCCCTTCGGCTCCCTTTTCTTATCGTTTTTTATGATTCTTTAATCAACTCATAGTAATTGGGCTCATAACAAATAAAATGCTTATATTGTAAAAAATACTAATCTCAACATTTCTAAATTACTAAATCCACAAATTCTGCTTTATCTCTTTGATTATAAAATACTTGTCCATCGTTTACAATGTATATTCATAACTCGTTTCCCAATGGATATCTAATTTTAAAAAAGGAGTTATATTATTTACAGCACTATCCCCACTTTTTCCTCAAAAGTTTTCTTCTTATCCATCAGTTCCTTCTGCTTCGCTATCGGTAGGCACCAAAAAACTTCATCATAATCTATATCCCCGATAGAATTTTCCTCTGCCAGCATAAAAAGCTGGAAATGCATCCACTCATTCCATAAGTCCTCAAACATCTCCCTGCTTTCTACAAAAGTAACATCATTCTCAAAACCAATAGACGGCGTGTAATACTGCAGTTTTACAAATCCATACCGTCCCGCATCCAGCACCATGATATCTGCCTCTTCCAGCTCTGCAAAAGCATCTGCTACTCTCCTGCATTTTTTCTGTTCTTCTTCCGAAATGTACCGCTTCTTTTCCATAAGTTCCTGTACCTCCTTATCCATCATAATTCCTATAACACATCTAACTTTTGGACACAGTGTCCAAAAGTCTGTCACTTCACTCCCTTTTCTTCCCATCCGCCGCCATACATGTCATGCCGAACCTCCTGCTGGTAATAGTGGTTCATGGTAGCGGGTGCATTATAAAGCGCGGTAATCAGGTACGACCGGATATTTGTGATCTTCGATGCTGTCTCCCTCATGCAGTCCATGACATATCCTACATGGCTACTGTTCAATTGCAGGAAACGGGATTTTACAAGCTCATACGGATAATCCTCCCCATTGATGCGGACCGTACTTCGTTTCACGCATACAACATCACATACTGTTTCAAATATTTCCTCAAACATCTTTCTGTCATCGTCCCTATCGTATCTCATGTGGTAGTCATACTCCAGATTTTCCCGGATCAATGCCATGTAAGCGGATGTATCATCTATCACATCGATCCTATCAATCGAATCATCTCCTGTCTGGCTGTTCCTGCTACTTTCCGATCGATTGATCTGATTGATATATCTCCTGTCAGTACCACTCTGATCGTTATAGTTAATATTGTTATAATTAGGGGCAAAATCTTTTACTTCCTGAAGTTCAGCTTCTTTACTTTCAGAAGTAAAATTTCTTTTCTTCCTGAAGTCAAAATTTTTTACTTCTTGAAGTCCAGTTCCTTTACTTTCAGAAGTAAAATCCTTTTCCTTCTTGAAGTAAAAATTTTTTACTTCTGTGAAATTATCGGCATCCACAGGCTTTTCTCCCGCTTCTTTATCTGATACGGAAGCAAAATTCTTTACATAGATAATATCCGGTTTTCCAAGCCCTCTGCGTTTCTTTTCAATTAGTCCAATCCCTTTTACAGTATCCAATTCCCGCATGATCTTGATACAGGTGGGCTTTGAACAGCCCAAATCCTCCATGATATTCTCCACAGCATAGACAATATATGCCCTGTTTTCTTCATCCAGCCAGCCGTTTTTCATGGAAAGTGCCATCCTGTCTAACATAAGACCGTATAAGAGCTTAGCATCGCTGCTAAGCCCTTTAAATCTTTCGTCCTTAATTAAAAGTCTGGGAACACGGTAAAAAGAAAACTGCTCTGCTTCCATGCCATAGTAATAATCAAATCCCATTGCATCTCCCACTTTTCCATGTCCCCCTACTGTTTATTCTTCCAATCCGTCAGTAACTGATAAATAATATTTTCTATATCTGCATTGCTATAGTCCTCCGTAAAAAATTCTTTAATCCTGTCCTGTCTGATCGTCACCTTTCTCTCCACAGGCTTTTCATTTTCAAGTATCATCTGTATCATCGGCAACGTCAATTCGCCCTTTTTACCGTATTCTTTTAGTTTTGCCGACTGCTCTCTGGATATGGATATATCGGTTTCTTTCAGAATTGCCAGAGTCCATTCCTGCATCTGCTCTGTGAGAAAAGACAAATCAACCCCCTGCACAAAACCAATTTTCTTTTTATCCACCAGTTCGAGTAGACTATCCGACAGTCTGGCAAGCCATATAAAACGCTGTACCGTCTTTACACTTTCCCCTGATGCCTCTCCCACTTCCGCAAGGCTGTTCTTATTTCCCCTCTTCCCCTGATGCTTCATGGCCTCGTACTTCATGGAATAGGCTTTTGCTTTTTCGCTGGGCAGAATATCTTCCCGCTGGATATTCGTATCTACCATGATCATAGTGGCTTCATCATCATCGTAATCTCTGATAAATACAGGCATTGTGGTAAGACCTGCCAGCCTGCATCCATGTTTTCTCCGGTGCCCGGCGATTATCTCATATCCGCCGCCTGCCTTTGGCCTCACAATGCCTGGAACCAGCACGCCGTAATTCTTTATGCTTTCCACGGTCTCCTGCATCTTTTCGTCATCCAGCACTTTAAACGGATGATTCTTAAAATCATGCAAATCGGAAAGCGGTATCTCCTGTACCTGTTCCACGCCTGCCTGTCCATCAGAAGTACCGAACAGATCGTCAAAACTGCTCAGTTTTACTTTTGCCGCACTCCCCGTTTTATTCATCGCCGAGCACCTCCTTTGTCAGAGCCTGATATGCACCTGCCACCCTGCCTTTCGGATCATGCCGGTAGATACTGATGCCTTCAGCAGAAATTTCTGCCGCCCTCACAGAGATCGGGATACTGTTCTTAAATATCCTTACACTGTCCCTGTAATTTTCAGCCAGCATAGCGCTGATATCCCTAGCATAATTTGTCCGGCTGTCCACCATTGTCAGCAGGATTCCCTCAATCGTAAGTTTTGGATTGATCTGCCGTTTTACCTTTCCAATCGTTTTAATGAGCTGCTCCAGACCTTTTACCGGCAGATACGCCGCCTGCACTGGTATCAGAATACTGTCCGCACAGGCAAAGACATTGATCGTTATCATACCGAGAGAGGGCATGCAGTCAATCAGGATATAATCATATCTGTCCTTTATCTGCTCTATGTAGGAACGCAGTACAAGTTCCCTGCTCATCACGTTTACCAGTGAGACTTCCAGTCCGGATAATTCAATATTTCCCGGCATGAGGTCGATCCCCTCATCATGTTTCAGAATTCCGTAATCCTGATCAATTTCCTCATCATTGATAACTTTTATCATTACTGCTGCAAGCGTCTCCTCCAACTTGTCCGGCTCCCTGAATCCTAAACTTGCCGTAAGGCTTCCCTGTGCATCGGCATCTATCAGTAATACTCTTTTTCCCTGTTTTGCTAAACCGATTCCTAAATTGCTCGTAGTGGTGGTCTTTCCCACATTATGTGAAGCTTCACATAAATTAGATTATGAAAAGTAAGTTATTATGCAAAGTTGAGCCTACACTTTTGCTGATTTTATAGGGTATAGGCTCTTTTGA
>JAAWOG010000122.1 GCA_022799355.1 Lachnospiraceae bacterium
GGGATTCTGCGGAACTGGAATAGAAAAACAGCATCTGCAACGAACAGCGCCCAGAGGATTTGCGAACGAGAGAGCGTGCGCAAATATCTCTGCCGGTTAGGTGTTGTGAGTGCAGATGCGGAACTGGAATAGGAGAATAAAACAATGAAACAGAGCAAAACAAAATCAGCCATAGTACTGGTCATTCTGGCAGCGCTGCTGGCGCTGTTCGGATATACCGCAGCATATGGCTGGGGAGAAACAAAATCGGGTTCCGGCAGTGATATCAAGCTGGGACTTGACCTGGAAGGCGGTGTCAGCATCACCTATCAGGTAGTGGGGGAGGAAGAACCCAGTGCCGCGGATATGAGCGATACGATCTACAAGCTGCAGAAGCGTGTGGAGGGGTACAGCACGGAGGCACAGGTATACCAGGAGGGGAGTGACCGGATCAGTATCGAGATTCCCGGTGTGGAAGACGCCAATGAGATACTGGAAGCGCTGGGACGTCCCGGCTCTCTGGAATTCTATGATGTGAACGGCGAACTGGTTCTGGAGGGGACCGATGTGGTGGACGCCCAGGCGGCGAGCAGCCAGAATGATATGGGAAATATCGATTATCAGGTGCGCCTTACACTGACGGACGAAGGGGCGAAGAAGTTTTCGGACGCTACCGGCGCGGCGGCTCCGAACCATGATCCGATCTTTATTGTGTATGACAATCAGATTATCAGTTATCCGACCGTACAGCAGCAGATCACGGACGGTAACTGCGTGATCACCAATATGGAATCCATCGAGGCGGCGGAGAATCTGGCTTCCACGATCCGAATCGGCGGACTGACGCTGACGCTGGAAGAGCTGCGGAGCAATGTGGTGGGCGCACAGCTCGGTTCCGATGCCATCAGGACGGCGCTGATTGCCGGCGTGGCAGGCTTCGCAATCATTGCGGTATTTATGGTGGCGGTTTACTTCCTGCCGGGTTTTGCGGCAGTGCTGGCACTTTTGATGTATGTGGAGCTGGTGGTGATCCTGCTGGGTTCCTTTGGTATTACACTGACGCTGCCGGGTATCGCGGGTATTATCCTTGGTATCGGTATGGCAGTGGATGCGAACGTAATTATTTTTGCCAGAATCAGGGAGGAACTGGCCACCGGGAAAACCGTTGCTTCCTCCGTAAAGATCGGCTTTAACAAGGCGCTGTCAGCGATCATCGACGGCAATATCACTACGTTGATCGCGGCGATCGTACTGGGGCTTCGGGGCACCGGCGCGGTCAAGGGATTTGCACAGACGCTGGCGCTCGGTATTATTTTGTCCATGTTTACGGCAGTGTTTATCACCCGTATCATATTAAATGCGCTGATGGGACTCGGGCTTGATACCGTGAAGCTATTCGGCGTGGGGAAAGAGAAAAAATCTATCGGTTTCCTTGGGAAAAAGCATCTGTTCTTCGGTGTTTCCGCGGCGGTGATCCTTGCCGGCTTTGTGGTGATGGGGGTACAGAAAGGCGGCGGAAAGGGCGCGCTGAATTACTCTCTGGATTTCATGGGCGGTACCCAGACGACGGTTACCTTTGCGGAGGATTACTCGATTGAGAGGCTGGATGCGGAGGTAGTGCCAGGCATAGAGGAGATCACAGGGGATGCCAATGTGCAGGCACAGAAAGTGACCGGCGGCAATCAGGTTATCTTCAAGACGAGAACATTGAGCGTGGAAGAGCGGGAAGAACTCAATACCATGCTGGAAGAGAATTTTACACTGGATGAAGCTTATCCGATTACGGCGGAGACGATCAGTTCCACGATCAGTTCCGAGGCACAGATGGATGCGGTTGTGGCGGTTGCCATTGCAACGGTCTGCATGCTGCTCTATATCTGGTTCCGGTTTAAGGATGTCCGCTTCGGCGCCAGTGCGGTGATCGCGCTGATCCATGATGTACTGGTGGTGCTGGCATTCTATGCGGTAACGAGAGTTTCCGTGGGTTCCACGTTTATCGCCTGCATGCTGACGATCGTGGGTTACTCCATCAATGCGACAATCGTTATCTTTGACCGTGTGCGTGAGAATATGCACGGCATGACAAAGAAGGATGATCTGCAGGAGATGGTGAACCACTCCATTACACAGACGCTTTCGAGAAGTATCTTTACTTCTCTGACCACCTTTATTATGGTGGCGGCGCTCTATGTTTTCGGCGTATCCAGTATCCGTGAATTTGCGCTGCCGCTGATGGCAGGTATTCTCTGCGGTACTTATTCCTCGGTGTGCATCACGGGTGCGCTGTGGTATGTGCTGCGGACGAAGATAAAGCAGAAGGAAGAGGCAAAATAAACGGAACCGTAAGAATCGTATGGTTATAAAATGAATTATAAAGCAACAGGGCAGGGCAGAAGAGTCCTGCCCTGTTTTCCGCATACGGGTTGAGGCGGAGATGGAAAGTGAATGGGTTCCTTCGGGGAGAGAGGGCGGATAACGTGAATGTTCTATCCGGTTGGAAACAGAAAAAAGCATGGATGAAATGGGGAGGAAAGATGGGAAACTGGTTTGTAGCTGCGAAGAAAGCGGATTTTAATAAAATAGCGCAGGAATTTCATATATCGCCGGTACTTGCGAGGCTGATCCGCAACAGGGATGTCTGCGGAGAGGAGGATATCCGGAAATATCTGTACGGCTCTTTGGAGGACCTGTATGCGCCTGAACTGCTGAAAGGGATGGACCGGGCGGTGGCCGTTATCCGGGATGCCATCGGGGAGAACAAAAAAATACGGGTGATCGGAGATTATGACATAGACGGCGTCTGCGCCACTTATATTCTGGTGCGCTCTTTCCGGTCCCTGGGGGCTAAGGCGGATATGGCGATCCCGCACCGGATCAGGGACGGTTACGGTTTGAACGATCATCTGATCAGGCAGGCGGCGGAAGATGGTATAGAACTGATTGTCACCTGCGATAACGGTATTGCGGCGGCGTCCCAGATAGAGCTGGCGAACGGACTGGGGATGCAGGTTGTTGTGACGGACCATCATGAGGTGCCCTTTACGGAAAGTGCGCCGGGCGGGGAGAAGGCATATCATCTGCCCCCTGCGGAGGCGGTGATCGATCCGAAACAGCCGGGAGAGACTTATCCGTTTCCGGGGATCTGCGGCGCGGTGGTGGCTTATAAGCTGGCACAGGCGCTTGGGACGGACAAAGCCCTTTTGGATGCCCTGCTGGAGCCTGCGGCTTTCGCTACGGTAGGGGATGTGATGGAGCTAAAGGATGAGAACCGTATCATTGTCAGGGAGGGGTTAAAACGGATGCGTCGCACCTCCCATCCCGGACTGCGGGCGCTGATCGAAGTGAACGGACTGGACCGGGAAAAGCTGGATGCCTATCATATCGGTTTTATATTAGGTCCCTGCGTCAATGCCTCGGGGCGGCTGGAGAGCGCAGCGCTTTCCCTGAAACTCTGGCTGGAGGAAGATGATAAAAAGGCGGTGCCGATGGCGGCGGAGTTAAAAAGTCTGAATGACAGCCGTAAGGAGATGACGGAAGCGGGCGTGAAGCAGGCGGTGAGGCTGTTGGAGAGAGAGACTGCGGACAGGGGGCAGGAGGAGAACCTGCCGGAAAAAGCGGCGGCGGACGGGGGAGCAACGGGAACTTCGGATACGGAAAGCACGGCGCGGCAAAAAAAGGAGCAGACAGCATTGTCTTCCGACAGGGAGGACAAGGTGCTGCTGTTATATCTGCCGGACTGCCATGAGAGCCTTGCAGGCATTATTGCCGGGCGGATCAGGGAACGGTACCATAAGCCGACAATTGTTTTAACGGATGGGGAGGAAGGCGTAAAAGGCTCCGGGCGCTCCATAGAAGGATATGACATGTTCGCGGAGCTTTCCGCCTGTAAGGATCTTTTTGATAAATTCGGCGGACATAAGATGGCGGCAGGGTTATCGCTTTCGAGGGAAAAGCTGGGGGAACTGCGGAGAAGGCTGAACGAGAACTGTGTTCTGACAAAGGAGGATTTTGTGCCGAAGGTACATATTGATATCGCCCTGCCTTTATCCTATGTCTCGGAGGAATTTATACGGGAGCTGGAGCGTCTTGCGCCCTTCGGCACCGGAAACCAAAAACCGGTGTTCGCACAGAAGGATATCCTGCTTCGTTCCGGGCGGATTTTCGGGAAAAACAGAAATGTGGCAAAATTTGACGCGGCGGATCAGGAGGGCAGGTTTTTTACGCTGGTTTATTTCGGGGATGTGGAAGGGCTGGTAAAATTCCTTTCGGAGAAGTACGGCCGGGAGGCTGACAGGCTGTTTTCAGGCGCCGCCGCCAATCTGCCGCTGACCATTACTTACTATCCCAATATCAATGAATTTCGGGGAAAAAGGGAATTGGAATTTGTGATCACCAATTATTGCTGAGCAGGATTGCCGCTTATGCTGAAAATCGGAAAAATCATGGGTGATATCCTGCGAAAGGGGTAAATTCCGCAGGATATCGGGGCGTTTAATACATCATACGAAAACAGTCCCTGTAGTTTTTGCAGGCCTGATCCCAGTTTACGACATGGAACCAGTCGTCGATATAATCCGCTCTCAGGTTGTAGTGCTTTAGATAGTATGCGTGTTCCCAGACGTCGATGCTAAGTATGGGCAGCATACCCAGGGGAAGAGGCGTATCCTGATTCCCGGTTGTGGTGATGCAGAGTTTTCCGGCGGCGTTGACAACAAGCCATGCATAGCCGGAACCGAATACGGACAGTGCCGCCTCCTTAAAGCAGTTCTGAAACGCTTTGTAGCTGCCAAACTCTCTTTCGATGGCTTCGCACAGCGCGCCTTCAGGATGCGGGGAAGACGGATTGGCAAGATTGGAAAAGTAAAACCGGTGGTTAAAAACACCGCCTGCGTTATTTTTCACAGCGGTCTGAATATCTTTCGGGAGGCTTGGCACATTTAAAATGAGCTGTTCCAGCGTCCAGTTTTGGAAGGCGGGATATTTGCAGAGTATGTTGTTCAGATTGTCGATATACGCCTGCAGATGCCGGTCATGGTGCAGCCGCATTGTTTTTTCGTCAATATAAGGCTCCATGGCGTCATAAGCGTAGGGCAGCGGGGAATTGATAAATTTGTAATGTTGGTTCATAGGCAGATTCCGTTTTTCCTATTATATGTTTCAGGGTTATGTTCGGTGATAATGAACAATAACCGGATTGTTATATCGGAGCGTAATTATTTTAAATTAAGTATTGAAAATATACTTTAAACATGTTATAGTTAGAAAAAGCAGATTATTTCATATATGGTCTTAATCTTGAGACTGTCTATCAGACGGCACTTTGCCGTATCTTATCGGAATGAAGAGCCGCAAACGCGTGACTCTTTGCCCGTATCGCCGCCTGCATTGCAGCGGTTCAAATCCTGCTTTGAAACTCAAAACCAGTTTAATTGAAAAGCGGGAGAAACGGAGTCGATAAGGTATTATGGTACTTTCTCCTGCGGGAAAGTCCAGCTAAGAAATGTCAATAGGTAAAATGAAAAATGTTGAAAAAGATTTTTTCAAGTAGTTGAAGTAAAAAAGGGTAACTTTAATAAGCCCAC
>JAAWOG010000123.1 GCA_022799355.1 Lachnospiraceae bacterium
TCACCGCCTCTTTCAGCGATTCTCTGAATACTTCCCATCTTTCTTTCATTTCCCTTTTACCCTCCTGCTTCCATTTTGTTTCTTCCGTCAACGTACCGCCTCATACCGGCGCAGCGTTTTGTTTCATAGGGCGTGGTTCCCTGTAAAAATCGAGTTCTCCGCGCGCGGGCACCCGCCAGCTCTGCTGACACCCTTCCTTCGGGTGCCCGTATACATAAAAAATCCCACACACTACAACATGTAATGCATGGGACGTATGATACGCGGTTCCACCCTGCTTGCCCTGATCAAAAGATACAGGTCCGCCCAAAGTACCGTAGGGAAATCTCCCCGCACGATAAAATCTCTCTGCGAATCCCGATATCATTCTCACCAGAACCACTCATTTTGCCCGTAACGCAGGCATGCGGGCCGTATTAAAGCCACTCCGAGGCGGTCTTCCCATATACTTCCCGCAAAGGCGCTTTCAGCCTGAAAATCCGTCAGAAATTCTCCGTCCTTTCCGGCGCCTCTCTCTTTCTGCATTCCGCACAGGTACTCTCCTCATCAACGTTTTATTTCTATATTAATTCTGATCTTATTCTACCTCTAAAAAACCGTTCTGTAAAGTGGAATTTTATGTAACAGTTTTTCATTGACGACCTGCGTAAAATTATCATATAATGTATTTGCGTATAAAAAATAAATGATACATATCATAACCAAATACAGAAAGGAATCTCACAATGAAACAAAGTTTTGGAATGGACCTGCGTGGAGATTTGAAAACCGCAGCCCGAGGTATCAGCAGGCCCCAGCTTTTGATGTTATTCTCAAACAAAGAACAGTTTGAAACACATGTCAGAGAACTTGCCCAAATGTTTCCGGGCGTGCCCAGCATCGGCTGTATCGGTATGAGCTATGATACCGCGATTGCCGAAAAAGGCGTCGGTATCATTGCACTTTCAGACGGCATTCTTGCCGCTGCCAATGTGCTTGAACAGGTATCCTCCATGCCGGTAAAGTATATCAGGCGCCTTGAGGAAGATATCAAGACAGTCAACGCTTCTGCGAACAATACGGTCTGCATTGATTTTTGTACCGGCAACGATGCCTGTGCACTGACCACGATCTACAGTGTTTTAAAGCAAAGAAAGATCTCTCTGGTAGGCGGAACCGGAGATGCCGGAAAAGTATCCGTAAACGGCAGAGTATATCAGGATGCTGTTGTCTATGCCATCGTTAAAAACCAGCACGGCAAGATAAAAGCGTATAAGGAAAATATCTACCACCAGATGGAAGGCCATCGTTTTATTGCCTCCCGGACCAATAAAGAAAAATACATTGTCGGTTCCCTGAACAACCATCCTGCCAAACAGGTCTATCAGGATATCCTCCATGTAACGGAAAAAGAGATCACCACCCAGACATTCAAAAATCCCTTCGGAAAGCTGAACGGGGACGATACCTGTATCGTATCCATCAAAGAAGTGGACGGCAATGCTCTTGCCTGCTTCCGTCAGGTAAACGATTCCGATATTCTGACTCTTTTAGAGCTTGGAGACTATAAACAGATCGTCAGAGACACTATCAGCACAATAAAACAGGATTTTCCGAGGATCTCAGCGGTATTTTCCGTAAACTGTCTGTTCCGCTATCTCCTGTTCACCCAGAACAATTATATGAAAGAATATCTGACGGAAATGGGAACACTTGGAAAACATGCAGGCTTTGTCGGCTACGGTGAGCACTACAATAACCGCTTTGTCAACCAGTCCATGACCTGCGTTGTTTTTGAGTAAACAGATACTGCGCAGATCAGGAAGGTTCCCATCATTTTAATATCAACTGAACAGGAGGATCATAACATGCCATTTTGGACAAAAAACAAGCCGGAACAAAAATTCGTGCCTCAAAGCGAAAAAAGCCTGTATCCGGTATTGCACATCATAAACAGCCTGAAAGATTACCGTAATGAACTGGTCCAGAAAGAAGTAGACTCTCTGTGGGAGATCAACGAAATCGGAAGTTCTTTCGGCAGTGTTTTCTCAGAAGCCGAAACTTTTCAGGAAAAACTACTGGATTTCGGAAATACGTTTTCCAACATAGAAGAAGTATCCGGAGAATTTGCCGCCGTAAAAGATACGATCACCCAGTCCGTTCAGGGCGCTCAGGGAAATGTGGAAGAGCTGAAAGACAGTTCCATGCAGGTAAAGGCTTATTTTGATGAAATGGAGCATACTTTCGAGGATCTGCAGAATGCCGTTGAGCGGATCAAGCAGTCCACCTCCAAGATTGTCTCCATCGCCGAACAGACAAACATCCTTGCACTGAATGCTTCCATCGAGGCTGCCCGTGCAGGCGAACAGGGACGTGGCTTTGCAGTCGTAGCGACTCAAGTGAAAAAGCTGGTAGACGAGATCAAAGGCTTAACAAGGGATGTGGACGCAGGCATCTTCGATGTCAGGCAGGGCGCCGACAACCTCTACGGCAATATCACCACTTCCCAGAAGGCTCTCGATAAAAGCCTTGAAAAAGTGGATGATACCTATAAAACCTTTGATGATATCATTCATTCCGCAGAAGGGGCGGGAACCGTGCATAACGAAATCTCCGACGTGATTGATGACTCCAAGTCATCTCTGCAGGCACTGTGCACATTCTTTGAACAGATCAAAGACAAATACCAGGATGTTATGGACCATATCAAAGGCGCCGAAAAACTTGGCACTACAAAAAGCGCCATGTTTGAAGATATCGATAATATGATGTCCCAGATTCCTCTGGTTATCAAGGATTACACAGGCGGCAATAATATAAACTGATTACCCGGAAAAAAGCCACACGTTGTTCACCGTGTGGTTTTTTTATTTGCACAAAAAATCCCCCGCGGCAAAAACCACGGGGGAGGTATTTCTATTGATTTCGCATCACAATCCGAAAGGATTAGTCATACAGGTTCTGAGCGATCTCAGGATCGTCCATGTTATCAGCCGTGAACCACTGACATCCTGTGTCAACGTCTTCTACGGTTGCGCCTGTTGCTGCGTTGTAAAGCTGCTGGATAACTGCTTCACCCATTGCAACGGGAGCCTGTGTAATACAACCTGCGAATGTGCCGTCTTTTACAGCCGCTTTGATAACCGCACCGGAGTCAAAGCCAACGCCTATAACGTCCTTGCCCAGTTTGCCGATGTTCTCATTCGCTGTTACCATACCTTCTGCAGAGTGCTGGTTGGAACCATAGATACAGATCGTATCTTCTTTGTTCAGCAGAGTCTGGCAGTCGATAGCGGAAAGCTCGGATGTAACCTGTGCCGGAACCAGAACTTCGATTACTACATCGCCGTCTTCGGAACCTTTGTTCTCGATCTTACAGTCATTGACATACTTATCGTTACCGATTACGGAAACAGTCTTGCCGTCTGCTGTGATCAGCTCATTCATCTTATCCATAAAGCCAAGGCCACGGTTGATCAGAGATTCGCCAGTAGCATCCTGGTTCATAACGCCGATTCTTACCTTACCTGTTGCGCCTGTAATCTGATCTTTGATCAGCTTGTAGGTCTCTTCCGCTGCCATTTCACCTGCCGCATAGTTATCTGTGGAGCAGTTAGCCCAGATAGCGCCTTCGGGAGCACCCGGTACGCCGGAGTCAAATCCGATAATGGGAATACCTGCGTCCATTGCCTGCTGGATACCGTCCAGACATGCTTTTGTATCAAGTGCTGCAAGACCGATTGCTGCCGGAGTTGCGTTTACAGCGCTGTTTAACATCTGTACCTGATCAGCGATATCAGATTCGGAGTTAGGGCCTACAAAGTTCATTGTTACGCCAAGTTCTTTCGCTTTATCCTCGGAACCTTTCAGTACTGCCTGCCAGAACTGATGCTGGAAGCCTTTGGATACGATTTCAAAATGAAGATCACCTGCAGGTGCCGCTTCATCTGCCCCCCCGTCTTCCTCAGCGGGTGTTTCTGCTGCGGGAGCTTCTTCTTCTGCTGCGGGTGTTTCTTCCTCAGCAGCGGGTGTTTCCGTTGCCGGCTCTGAGGTGTTGCCGCAGCCAACCAATGTTGCTGCTACCATTGCCACACAGAGCAGGCTTGCTAAAACTTTCTTTTTCATTCAGTGTTCCTCCTGTTATTTTCGGCATTTCAGCCGTGATATTTTATTATGTAAATTGCTGTCTCATCGTTTGGATGAGACTTTGCATATTCACATCTACTCGCTATTATAGCGTAAATTTAACAAGTTGCAAGTACAATTTATTACTAAAAATGGTAAAAATTTTACTGAAAATTGTGTTTTTATGACTATTGCTATTCCACTTTTTTATTCTTTAATACATCAATGTATACAGCGATGATCAATACCAGTCCCGTAATGATCTGCTGCCAGTTTGCCTGTAGCCCGATAAACGGAAGGCCGGTTTTCAGCATCGACATGATAAATACGCCAAGCAGCGTCCCCGCCACGGAACCGGAACCGCCGTTCATGGATGTTCCGCCGATGATCGCGCCGCCGATAGCATCTAACTCAAGCCCTGCGCCTGTTCCCGGCGCAATTGCCTGGAAGGTTGCCGCATAGGCGATGGCGCCAAGTCCCGCGAAGAAACCGGATATGATATATGCGGACATCTGGTACTTAATCACGTTTACACCGGAGAGTCTGGTCGCTTCTTTATTAGAACCGATCGCGATTATGTAACGTCCCACTTTCGTCTTGTTCAGCACAACCGACATCAGGATAACCAGAAGCAATACCCAGACAAAGCCAAGCGGAAGCTTCACAGATCCCAGATCCAGCTTAAAGATACTCCGAAACCAGCCGTTCTCGCTGCCTGCGGGGGGCCAGTTCTGAGAAAGTCCTCCGGTTGCAAGGGAGCCAAAGCCACGGGTTATCATCATGGTACAAAGCGTTGCGATAAACGGAGGCAGTTCCAGTATCGCCACCAGCGCACCGTTTATGGTACCTACCACAAGCGCGGCAAGCAATGTCACCAAAAGCCCCACCGCCACCGGCATACCCTTATGATTAATCAGAAAGCCGCCGAGCAGACCATAACAGATAATACCTGTTCCTATGGATAAGTCAACACCGCCGGTAATCAGGCAGAACGTAACACCGATTGCCATCAGAGTCGTATAATAGGAGTAATCCATAATACTTAAGATCGTGGAATACTGCCGGAATGCGGGGCTCGCGACACAGAAAAATCCAAATAACACAATCAGAACCGCCACAACTACTATTTTCTGGGTACCTATTGCTCTTACGACCGGATTCTCCGTAAAAGCATTACCCTTTTTCACATTATTTGCCATCACATAAGCCCTCCTATTTTCTCAGTGTTGCCGCATGCATGATATTCTCCTGGGTTGCCTCGGCGATATCGATCTCGCCCGTCTTCTTCCCTTCGCACATCACCACAATACGGTCACTCATTCTCAGTATTTCCGT
>JAAWOG010000031.1 GCA_022799355.1 Lachnospiraceae bacterium
TGTGACAAGGGCAGGCATTCACGCGGACGGGCTGTTGAAAAACGAGGAGATTTATAATATTTTCGATACGGAAAAATTTTTGCACAGACCGGTTCTCTGTGCGGTTTCCAATACTTCCGGGCTTGCGGGAATCGCTCACTGGATCAACACTTATTACAGGCTGAAAGAGGAAAGGCAGGTGGACAAGACGAGTGAGCTTGTAAAAAATGTGAAGCTTTGGGTGGATGAGCAGTACGCGGAAGGGCGTGTGACTGTCCTGACTGATCATGAGTTGGTGGATGTGATCGACAAAGAGTGTGCAAAGCTTGGCATCGAGAAAATGAGATGAGTGGTATAAGCAAAAAGCGGAGCGTTTGTGAGCTGACCGGATGAAATAAGTGATACGGGCAAAAGCATAGAGTTTGCAAGCAGGTCAGGTGAAATAAGTGATACGGGTAAAGAGCGGAACATTTGCGAGCCGATAGAACAAAGTGAGGAATACATGGAATTATAAAGAAGTGTGGTAGAGGTCAAAATGAGCAAGTATGATGTGAAAAATGAAGTGACAGATAAATATTCCCTCAGGGGAAGGGTATTTCATAAGCTGCGGGATGATATCCTGAGCGGGAAGTATAAGGAGCACGAGGAGTTAAAGGAAGTTGCCATCGGGGAAGAGCTGGGGGTGTCGAGGACACCCGTCAGAGAGGCGTTCCGGCAGCTTGAGCTGGAAGGGCTGATCCAGATCATCCCGAACAAAGGGGCTTTTGTGACCGGCATCACGGTTAAAGACGTCAAAGACATCTATATGATACGTTCCAAACTCGAAGGGCTTTGCGCGAGGTGGGCGACGGAGCATATCACAAAAGAACAGATGGAGGAGATGGAGGAAAACGTCTATCTGACGGAGTTTCATACAAAAAAGGGACATATGGATCAGATTGCCGAGCTGGATAACCGATTTCATGATATACTGTATGAAGCCTGTGATTCCAAGATGCTGGAACATCTTTTGAAGGATTACCACAATTATGTGCTGAGGGTGAGAAAGAAGAGCCTTGCCACCGACAGGGCAAGCGTCTCCAACAATGAGCACAGGCTGATTATGGAGGCAATCCGGGATAAAGATGCGGACAGGGCGGAGGAACTTGCCAACGCGCATATGGTAAAGGCCTTTGAAAACATGGTGGAGAGCGGGATTTATCAGGATTATTGAAGGTGCTGCCGCAATGGAAAACAATATGTGAAAAGTGAAATGATGCAGAAGATAATGGGATAGAGAATATGCTTATTTCAAAAATAAGCAGGTGTAATAAATAAGCGTACAATAAGTAAATAAACTATATCAAATGTAAGGAGGAAAAGTATGGAAAAAATCAGGATGACTACCCCGCTTGTTGAAATGGATGGGGATGAGATGACAAGGATTCTCTGGCAGTTGATCAAGGAGGAACTGTTACTGCCGTTTATTGATTTGAAGACGGAGTATTATGATCTGGGGCTGGAGCATCGAAATGAGACGGATGATCAGGTGACGGTGGATTCCGCCATGGCAACGAAGAAGTACGGCGTTGCGGTAAAGTGTGCGACGATCACACCGAATGCGGCGCGGGTGGAAGAATATCATTTGAAGGAAATGTGGAAGAGCCCTAATGGTACGATCAGGGCGCTGCTCGACGGTACGGTTTTCAGGACGCCCATTGTGGTGAAAGGGATTGAGCCCTGTGTGAAAAACTGGGAAAAGCCGATTACGCTGGCAAGACATGCCTACGGTGATGTTTATAAGAATGTGGAAATTAAGGCGCCGGGGGCCGGCAAGGCTGAGCTGGTATTTACCGGGGAGGACGGCACCGAGATCAGAGAAACGATCCATGAGTTTCAGGGTGCGGGCATTCTGCAGGGAATGCATAATACCAATGCCTCCATCGAGAGTTTTGCGAAGGCGTGCCTTGGCTATGCGCTTGATATGAAACAGGATATCTGGTTTGCAACAAAAGATACGATCTCCAAAAAGTATGACCATACGTTTAAAGATATTTTCCAGGAGATTTATGAGAAGGAATATCAGGAGGCTTTTGAGAAGGCGGGCATTGAGTATTTCTATACCCTGATCGATGACGCGGTGGCAAGGGTGATGAAGTCGAAAGGAGGCTTTATCTGGGCCTGCAAGAATTATGACGGAGATGTCATGAGCGATATGGTATCTTCCGCCTTTGGCTCGCTGGCTATGATGACTTCCGTGCTGGTATCGCCGGACGGCGTCTATGAGTATGAGGCGGCGCACGGGACGGTGCAGAGGCATTATTACAAACATCTGGCGGGAGAGGAGACCTCCACAAACTCCGTGGCAACGATTTTTGCATGGACAGGCGCTCTCAGAAAGAGAGGCGAACTGGATGGAAATAAGGAACTGGCGGCTTTTGCGGACAGGCTGGAGAAGGCAACTGTGGAGACCATAGAGTCAGGAAAGATGACAAAAGATCTGGCGCTGATTACGAGCCTGAAAGATGTTACCGTGTTAAATTCTCAGGAGTTCATCAGAGCGATCCGGGAGAGACTGGAGAAGGCATGACGAAATAGCATTGTATTGTACCGCTTCCCCTGTGATTCAGAAAGGCGGCGGGGAAGCGGGCAGGACAACATGAAGCTATGCCATCTCCGAGAGCCGTTCCCATTCTTCATATAAGGCATCCAGTTCTTCCCTTATTTTTTCCTGTTCTGCAGACAATTCTCCGAGCCTTGCGGAATTGCGGCAGACCTCGTCAGAGGACATCAGGGTATCGATGTCCGCGATTTTTTGTTCCAGTTCCGCAATTCGGGTTTCCGCTTTTTTCAGATCATTTTCCAGTTTCCGCTGTTTCGCCTGTGCCGCTTTTTTTGCCTGCCAGTCGGCTTTGGCGGAAGATATGACGGAAGTGTCGGTGCCGCCGGAAGCACCGGAGGTTTTTCCCGTGTTTGCCGCCGTATTTTCCGTCTTTTTTTCCAGATAATAATCATAGTTTCCAAGATAACCCGTCAATGCCTGTCCGCTCAACTCCAGAATGCGGTGGGCGGTGCGGTTGATAAAATAACGGTCATGGGAAACATAGAGCACGGTTCCCTCATAATCGTTTATGGCATCTTCGAGTATTTCCTTGGACATGATATCAAGATGGTTGGTCGGCTCATCGAGGATCAGGAAGTTTGCCTCGGAGAGCATAAGCTTTGCCAGAGAGATACGTCCTCTCTCCCCGCCGCTGCAGTCCCTGATCAGTTTAAACACATCATCTCCGGTGAAGAGGAATGCCGCCAGAATATTCCGGATCTCCGTTGTGGTGAGAGTCGGGTATTCGTCGGAAATCTCATCGTAGATGGACTTTTCCGCGTGGAGCACATGATGTTCCTGGTCATAATAGCCGATATGCACGTTGGCGCCGAGACGGATCGTGCCTTCATCCGCAGGGAGCAGTTCATTGATCAGCTTTAACAAAGTGGTCTTTCCGGTACCGTTGTCCCCGATGATTGCCACATGTTCCCCTCTTTTCAGGGAAAAAGAGATTTTTTCAAACAAAACTTCCCGGTCAAAAGCCTTGCTGAGCTCCGTGAT
This sequence comes from Lachnospiraceae bacterium, assembly GCA_022799355.1. Classification (GTDB taxonomy): domain Bacteria; phylum Bacillota; class Clostridia; order Lachnospirales; family Lachnospiraceae; genus 1XD8-76. Next base: position 3,563 of record JAAWOG010000031.1, read on the forward strand.
ATCCAGTACGTCCTTTCCGCTTGTAATGCTGGGGATCAGGGCGATGTGCATATCGCTGCGGACTTCCGCGGGCTTCTCCAGCACCTCTATCTTTTCCAGCATTTTTTCCCGGCTCTCCGCCCGGCGGATGGATTTTTCCCGGTTGAAGGATTTTAATTTGTCAATCACTTCCTGCTGGTGTTTTATTTCCCGCTGCTGATTTAAATAGGCATACATCCGGCTGATGCGGTACTGTTCCTTTTTCTTTGCGTACTCACTGTAGTTGCCGGCAAATGTCATAACGATGCCGGCGTCGATCTCGATGATCCTCACGGCGATGCGGTCCAGAAAATACCGGTCATGGGAGACGATCAGGACAGCGCCCCTGTAAGCTGCCAGATAACCTTCCAGCCAGCGGATCGCGTTCATATCCAGATGGTTTGTGGGCTCATCCAGCAGAATAATATCAGGGGAGAGCAAAAGGAGCTTGCCCAGAGCCACCCTCGTTTTCTGGCCGCCGGAAAGGGTACGGACAGGTTTGTCATATTCCGATTCGTCAAAGCCCAGTCCCTTTAATACGCCGGTCAGTTCGCTTTTGTAGGCGTAGCCGTTTTCCATCTCAAAACGGGTGGTAAGACGGGCGTACTGATCCATCAGCGTTTTCAGCGCCTCCCCGTCTTTGTGCTTCATATCCTGTTCCATCCGCCGGATATCCTGTTCCATCACAAGCAGATAGTTTTTGACGCTCATCAGTTCGTCAAAGATCGTGTTTTCGCTGTCCAGAATGGGATTCTGCTCCAGATAGCCGATGGTTTTGCCTTTGGAGATGCTGACCACACCCTCATCAGGGGATAAGCGCCCCGTGATAATGTTGAGCAGAGTGGTCTTTCCTGCGCCGTTGATGCCGATAATTGCCGCTTTTTCGTGATCCTCTATATGGAAATTAGCCTGTTTTAAGATGGTTTTTCCATCAAAGGCTTTTGTGATATTCTGACAGGATAAAATCATTTGCGTGTACCTCTTTGTCCTATTGTTTGTTTTTTCAGGCAGTCCTGTTTCGGACTGTAATCAGTTTACTAAGGAAAGCGGGATATGTCAACAAAATGTAATGGCCGGCAGCGAACGGGTTTTGTTTATATGACGCGTCACGAATCATAGAAAATATGAGAAGAACATTTGCCGATACGCTTTAGGAGTGGTATACTATGGTGTGGAAGGAAGGTGATGGGATGGATGTCGGTCAGATCATTATGATTGTCGGTTTTACCGGCGCTACCTGCCTCCTGATCCAGATCGTAAATCTGATTTTCAGGCGGCTGGAGAGAAAAAACAATGCGGCGCATCTTCGGTTTTCCCGGAGCATTATTAAAGTTATCATTATTGTGCTTACGATCTATGCCCTTGCGCAGCAGTTTGAAGTGACAAAGGATATGAGTACGGCTCTGTTGCAGAGCGGTTCGCTGATGATTGCGGTGGCTACGTTTGCGGCGCAGCAGGCGCTTGCCAATGTGATCAGCGGTTTTATTCTGGCATTTTCCAAGCCTTATAATGTCAATGATAAGATCAGAGTCCTGCAGGGAAATAGTGTGATCGCGGAGGGTATCGTGACGGATATCACACTGCGCCATACGATCATTAACCAGTACAATGATGAAAGCTGCATTGTGCCGAATTCCGTGATGGATTCCGCGGTGATCACGAATACGAATTATACCGAGAACATCGGAAACTTTATGGAGATCACGGTGGGGTATGATTCGGATATTCATAAGGCGATGGAACTGATGAAGAAAATCTGCTCCGAAAATGAACTGACGCTCAATACAATGGAAAACAAGGTTTTCGTAAAGGGATATTCGGCTGACGGCGTTATTTTAAAAACGACGGTCTGGACCAGAAATCTGAACGACAGTTTTCAGGCGTGCAGTGAGATTCGGCTGGCACTTGTGCAGCAGTACTTAAAGAACGATATTGAGATACCTTATCAGACGGTTACGGTGAAATCTTAAGTGAATCATAAAGCGGGAGAATGGAAAGAGGTTTTATCAGTATGGAAGAGGGAAAAGAGTTAGCAAAAGAGATATCTCAGGCGGTGGTCGGCAGGCTTCCGAGATATTTTCGGTATCTTGGGGAATTAAAGGATGAGGGAGTCACCAGAATATCCTCCAGGGAACTCAGCAGTATCATGCATGTGACGGCTTCTCAGATCAGACAGGATTTGAACCAGTTCGGCGGATTCGGTCAGCAGGGATATGGTTATAATGTGGAATATCTGTATCATGAGATCGGGAAAATACTGGGGCTCGACAAAACCCATCACCTGATTATAATCGGAGCGGGAAATCTGGGGCAGGCGCTGGCAAACTACATGAATTTCCAGCGGCGTGGTTTTTTATTCAAGGGAATTTTCGATAATAATCCGGCCCTTTACGGAAAAAAGATTATGAATATGGAAGTACAGCCGATGGAACATATGGAACGGTTTGTGAAAGAAAATGATATTGATATCGCGGTGCTGACGATCCCCAAGACCTGTGCCGTGGAAGTGGCGGGAAGACTCGCCGGCTGCGGCATCCGCGCGATCTGGAATTTTGCCCACTGCGATCTGAATGTACCGTCCCATATCCAGGTGGAGAACGTACACCTTTCCGAGAGTTTGATGAAATTATCATTTCTGTTAAAAAACGAAGGGGTAACATAAACTTAGGGTGCCTTTTGTCCCAAACTTTTGTTTATTAAAATGTAATAGAAAAGAGGTAACATCATGTCCAGAACAGAAGAAATCTATAAACCCGCCTTATCAAAAATGAATCTGCCGCTTTTGACGCTGGATCATAACTGGCATAAGTTGTTTACGCAGACAAATGAGACGCCGGAAATCAAAAAGCTGGAGAAAAAGTTAAATGATCTTTTGAAGGAGCAGGGAAAGTTCAATACGGACCAGAAAAAGCTGAAAGCGTTAAAGAGAAAGCTGATGGATGAGATCATAAAGCTGGCGGACTGTTACGACGGGAAGCGGGATGAAGCGATCCAGAGGGAGATGGACCGCCACAGGCGGCTTGTGGAAGAGTGCAACGGAAGGTTGGAAGATCTGCAGGACGATGCAGGAGATCTTCTGGATGAGATTGATGAGACGAATTACCAGCTGATGCTCAGAACCATGGAACTTTGTTATAAGCGCCTGGAGGAGAATCGGAGGGAGATCGAGTATTACGATGACTGGATTAAGAAAACCCGGGAAGAACTGCGGCAGAACATGGTGCGCAAGGAGGAGCGGGAGACCAGCACCTATGAACTGTACACCTATATGCACAATATTTTCGGCAGGGATGTGATCGACATTTTCGATATGCACTACCACCCGGAAGAATACCGCCCCAAACGCAAAGAAGAAGGGTATATAGAATAGACCGAGCTGAAAGCGAGGGATACGAACAAAAAGCGAAGCGTTTGTGAGTTGGGATCTGCGGAACTGGAATAGACCGAGCTGAAAGCGAGGGATACGAACAAAAAGCGAAGCGTTTGTGAGTTGGGATCTGCGGAACCGGAATAGACCGAGCTGAAAGCGAGGGATACGAACAAAAAGCGAAGCGTTTGTGAGTTGGGATCTGCGGAACCGGAATAAAAAACAGCAGATGCCCGTGAGGGTGTCTGCGGAACTGGAATATAATATGTTATTTAATTCGTATATATTTATATTTTTGTTTCTGCCGCTTGTACTGGCAGGCTATTATTTCTTAAACAGCATAAAAAAGTATACCGCCGCACAGGTTCTTGTGATCGGTATGTCCTGCTGGTTTTATGCTTATTTTAATCTTTCCTATCTGTTGCTTCTCGGGGGGAGCGTTGCGGTGAACTATTTTTTTCATTGCAGGATATGCGGGGAGAGAAAAAGAGGCTACCTCATCGCAGGAGTCAGCTTCAATCTGCTGCTGCTATGCTATTTTAAATATTTTGACTTCTTTACGGAAAATATCAACGCGGTTTTCGGCACTTCTTTTCTGTTCAGGAATATCATGCTGCCGCTGGGCATCAGTTTTTTTACCTTCCAGCAGATATCCTTTCTGGCAGATACCTATAAGCAGGAGGCGGCAAAGTGCGGGCTCATCGAGTATACGCTGTTTGTCGTATTTTTCCCCCAACTGATCGCAGGTCCCATTGTGACGCACGGGGAGATGATGGAACAGTTTCGCGCGCCGGAGAGAAAAAGGCCGGATGCGGATTTGTTTGCAAAGGGAATCCTGCTCTTTACGATGGGGCTGGCGAAAAAAGTCCTCCTGGCGGATCTGCTGGGACAGGCGGTAGACTGGGGATTTGGCGCCATAGAGGTACTGGATTCCACAAACGCGATCATTATTTCCGTGCTGTATACGTTTCAGCTTTATTTTGATTTTTCGGGTTATTGCGATATGGCTAAGGGGATCGGCCATATGCTGCATATCGAACTGCCCGTCAATTTCAATTCGCCTTATCAGTCGGCGGGAATCATCGAATTCTGGAAGAGATGGCATATTACTCTGGGGCGCTTTTTTACAAAATATGTCTATATTCCTCTGGGCGGGAACCGGCACGGAAAGTTTAAGACCTGCCGAAACAGTTTTATCGTGTTTTTCTTAAGCGGGCTCTGGCACGGGGCAAGCTGGACTTTCGTGCTCTGGGGTGTGATGCATGGGATCGGCTATATCATAGATTATCTGGGGAGGCCTTTCCTGAAAAAGCTCCCCCGTCCGGTGATGGTATTTCTGACCTTCTGTTTTGTGGATCTGGCGTTTGTGGCGTTCAGATCGCCCGACCTTGGCACGATGTGTGATATGTACAGACAGATTTTCACAGGAGGATTTGGGCTTCCGATGGCGGAGATCGCGGTATTTTTTAAGGGAAGTGCATGGGATTATCTGTTTCAGGTGGTGCCCTGCGGCTCGGTATTTCTTGTAAATTATCTGCCCTATGTGCTGTTTTTGTGCCTGGCGTTCTATCTGGCGTTTATCGGGAAAAATGCGGTGGAGAGAGCGGAGAGGAGCCGGTTCGGCACGTTGGGAGGATTGTGCACGGCAGTATTATTTTTATACTGTGTGATTTCTCTGGCAGGGGTGAGCTCCTTCCTGTATTTCAATTTTTAGAGGAAATCATTCTTTGTATCTATCCGCTTGCTATGCGGTATTACAGTTTGTAAAAGGAACGTAAATTATGAAGAACAGTAAAAAGAAATGGCTGGCGGTTTTCGGAGCGGTATGCGGCATTTGTCTTGGGGCGATGGCGGCGCTTGTCATTTATGTAGATCCGTTTTTTCAGTATCATAAGCCTCTGCCGGATTTCCCGTATGTGCTGGATAACCAGCTTACGCAGAATCCGGGTATTGCGAAAAATATGGACTATGACAGCATTATCCTTGGCTCGTCCATGGTGGTGCAGTTTAATACTCTGTGGTTTGAGGATATTCTGGGGCTTCAGACAATGAAGCTGCCATACAATGCGGCCCATGCCAAAGATCAGGATCGGATCATGAGCGTTGTTGAGGAGCATCACGAAATGCCGAAGGCTGTGTTTTTGGGGATCGATCTGCTGCCTTATACAAACGGAACGGATGTGGAGGCGTATCCTGTTCCTGAATTATATTATGACAATCATATTTATAATGATGTGGAATACTGGTGGAACAAGGATGTGCTGCTTGACTATATCATAGCGCCCTATGTGGGGAAAGATGAGGCGGATGATTTTCATATTATTTATGGAAAGAATTATTACGGGGAATACTATAATAAGGAATATGTTCTGAGCAATTATGTGCCGGAGGAGAAGGCAGAGGAGACTGTGCCGGAGGACGCCTATGTGGAGGCGGCGCTGGCAAACATGGAGGAGCATATTCTGCCTCATATCAGAAACAATCCCGATACGGAGTTTTTTGTGTTTTTTCCGCCCTACAGTATCTTGTTCTGGTATGACTGCCTGCAGGATAATGAGGTGGATGCGCGCCTTAAGGAATATGAGGTGATTATGCAGTCTTTGTTTCCCTGCGATAACGTGCGGGTGTTTTTCTTTCAGAATGATCCGGAACTGATCTGCAACCTGGACCGGTATACGGATTATACCCACTATGACAGGGAAGTAAACCTCTATATGGTGGAATGTTTTGCCAGCGGGGAAATGGAAGTGACGGCGGAAACTTATCAGAAGGAGCTGGATGAATTGAGGGATGTAGTCAACCGGTTTGATTTCAGTATTTGGGGGTTGTGAGCGCCTGCCGGGAGAGAGAAAGGTTGTCTGAGCGGCATTGGCAATGCATACTGTATGGGGAAGAGGTTTTGGTATGAAGGTGGATCTGAGGCTTTCGGCGGGGATTTTTCAGGAGAAGGACCGGCTTTCAAAAACGGCAGGGATACAGATGGCACACCGTTACAAGGGGGGACAGCAACAGTGGAATATATCGTGAGCGCTGAGGAAATGCAGAGGGCTGATGAAAATACAATAAATTATTTCGGTATACCGCAGCTTGTTTTGATGGAGCGGGCGGCGCTTACGGCGAAGGAACTGATGGAACGAAGATGGCAGGGCATATTGGGGGAAGGTGCCCGGGTTTTAATCGCCTGCGGAAACGGCAATAACGGCGGGGACGGCGCGGCGCTGGCACGGCTTCTTTTTCTGGCGGGCTGTGATGTGACGGTGCTTGTCAGCGGAGAGCCGGAAAAATATTCTTCGGCACTGCGAAAACAGATGGAAATACTGGAGAGGTACTGCGCGGATAAAAGATCAAAGAGCCGGGATGATGCATCGAATATAACGATGATTACGGATGACGATTGGAAGCAGGAAAGAGAGAGGGAGCGTATACGGAAAGCGGAACGGAAAACAGGGGCGGAAAAAGACGGCTGCCTCAGGGGATATGATCTGGTGGTGGATGCCCTGTTTGGGATCGGTTTATCCCGGCCGATCAGCGGGATATATCGGGAGAAGATAGAATGGCTGAACAGGCTCGGCGGAAAGAAGGCGGCGCTTGATATTCCTTCCGGTATCTCAGCCCGGGACGGCAGTGTCCTTGGAAGTGCCTTTCGGGCGGACCTTACGGTGACGTTTGGTTTTGGGAAAAGGGGGATGCTGCTTTATCCAGGCAGGGATATCTGCGGTGAGACGATCGTTGCGGACATCGGTATTACAAGGGAGAGTTTTCTTGGAACCTGCCCTGCCGGGGTGACGATCGGCAGAGCGCGCAGTGCAAAGAAGAGTATAAAAGACAGTGTATATCTTGGAACTATCATAAAACGCAGTCAGAACAGCCATAAAGGGACCTACGGAAAAGTCCTTCTGTTTGCGGGAAGCGCCGGTGCGCCGGGGGCGGCATTGCTGGCGGGGGAGGCGGTTTTGAGAAGCGGCGCGGGTATGCTACGGATGGTTTCCCCGGCGGAAAACCGTGAACTGGTGATATCCGGGCTGCCGGAGGCGATGTATCAGGCGCTTAATGAAGAGACGGACTGGGAAAAACTGCTGGGATGGTGTGACGCGGTGGTTGCCGGTCCCGGTATTGGCCGGTGTGATCTCGCAGAGAGAAGTCTGGAGAAAATACTGACAGTTATGTCAGAAACCGGAGTCCGCAAACCCATTGTTCTGGATGCGGACGGACTGAATCTTCTGGCCTTTTCAGAACGGCTTTCCGAACTTGTAAAAGGGTATGCCGGGCAGGGCGGCATTGTGATGATGACGCCTCATATGGCGGAGTTTGCAAGGCTTCTGCGCTGCAGTGTGCAGGATCTGCAAAAAGAAAGGATGGAAAGGCTGGAGGAGTACTGCCGTAAGATGGGGGCGATTCTGGTCAGTAAGGATGCGGCCACCGTGGTCGGCTATGGGGGAGATTGCCGGAGTTTCCGGTATTATATCAACCAGACCGGAAACAGCGGGATGGCAACAGCCGGTTCCGGCGATGTGCTATCCGGGATTATGGGCGCGCTGGCGGCATTTACGGCGGTGAGCCTTCGTGAACACGGAGAGGAAGCGGACAAGGGGGCGGCATATTTTCAGGCGGCGTACCATGCCGTATATCTGCATGGGCTGGCGGGAGATGCGGCGGCGGAAAAATACGGGGAAGCTTCGATGAAGGCGGGGGATATCATAAGGGCGCTGCCCAAGCTGTTGGGGTAAAAGTATGTTGCGGGAAATGAGGTATCAGTATGAAAGATATATCGGATAAATATAAGCGTGTCTGTGCGGTGGTGGACCTGGATGCCGCTTTGAAAAATATGGAGTGCCTGAGGGAAAATCTGCTGCCGGAGACAAAAATGCTTGCGGTGATCAAGGCGAACGGCTACGGGCACGGCGCGGTGCGGATTGCGAAAAAACTGGACCATCTGGACTATGTGTTCGGCTATGCGGTGGCAACTGTGGAGGAGGCGCTGGAACTTCGGGAAAACGGACTGTATAAACCGATCCTGATTCTGGGCTACACCTTTCCCGACTGTTATGAAAGGCTTGTGGAGGAGGATATCCGCCCCACGGTATTTCGGATGGATATGGCGAAGCAGCTCTCGGAAGAGGCGCTCAGGCAGGGAAAGCGGTTAAAGGTTCACATAAAGGTGGATACGGGCATGTCCCGGATCGGCATTTTCCCGGACCGGAGAGGGTTTGACTTTGTAAAAGCGGTGTGCGGGATGCCGGGGCTTATAATCGAAGGAATCTATACCCATTTTGCCCGGGCGGATGAGAAGGATAAGACAGACGCTTTAGAACAGTTTCAGCGGTTTACGGACTTTACGGAGCGGCTGCGCAGGGAACTGTCCCTTACGATTCCGCTGAGGCATTGCGCCAACAGCGCGGCGATCATGGAACTTCCCCAAACCCAGCTTTCCCTTGTGCGGGCGGGGATTGCGATGTACGGGATCTGTCCCTCGGAGGAGGTGGATAAGGAAAAGACGGCGCTTTCTCCTGTCTTTGCCCTGTACAGTCATATTGTTTATATAAAGACGGTGCCGGCGGGCGTGGCGGTCAGTTACGGCGGTACATATGTGACCGAAAAAAGCCGGCGGATCGCAACGATTCCGGTAGGATATGGGGACGGCTATCCCCGGGGGCTGTCAGGAAAGGGCGCGGTTTTAATCCGGGGAAAGAGAGCGCCTGTGCTTGGCAGAGTATGCATGGATCAGTTTATGGTGGATGTGACGGAGATTCCGGAAGCGGCGGAAGGGGATAAGGTGACGCTGATCGGAGCGGACGGATCGGAGCGGATTACAATGGAAGAGTTAGGAGAGCTGTCAGGGCGGTTTCACTATGAACTTGCCTGCGATCTGGGCAGCCGGATTCCGCGGGTGTATATCGAAGGAGAATGAGATGCCGCGGATGCATATTGAAAGAGAAAGGGATTCTGCGCGGGGCGTGTCGAAAAAGAAGGAAAGTGAGTGTCATTTTATCAGACGCTTTATCTGATATCGGCATGAAATCAGAAACAAATTTCATATTCCGTGTATGAAATAAAAACCACGGGAAATACTGTAAATATCACCTGCAAAACCAGAAGGCAGGAAAAAAATAAGAGGTGAGTTTCTATGAAACGCGGAGATATTTACTATGCCGACTTAAGGCCCGTGGTAGGTTCCGAACAGGGCGGCGTGAGACCGGTACTTATCGTGCAGAACGACACGGGAAACAGGCACAGCCCCACAGTGATCTGTGCGGCAATTACATCGAGACAGAATAAGGCGAAACTGCCCACTCATATCGAGCTTCGGGCGGATCAGTACCAGATGGAGAAAAATTCGGTTATTTTACTGGAACAGTTAAGGACGATAGATAAAATGAGATTGAAAGACAGGGTTTGCCATCTGGATGAGAAAATGATGCATCAGGTAAACCACGCGCTGGCGATCAGCCTGGAATTAAACAGCAGAAGTTCATCTGCCGGCTGAGCTCGGCGGAAACTGAAAAACTGAAAAAAGTGTAACGAGCGATTTGATTATATCAGGTTCGCCGTTACACTTTTTTTGTGAGAATTTGTGCAAAACTACTAAAAATTCACCATGAAAAAAGTGTGAAAACGATAAAATGATATAAGGAGATTGACAGAGAATAAGTTATGCCATACTATAGAGATACAGGAAATAAAAACGTTTTCATTAAACGACAGGAGAAAAAAAGGAAGAACAATCACTTATGGAGACGATCACAGGCACCGTATTTGATATCAAACAACTGGCAGTATTCGATGGTCCCGGCATCCGCACCACGGTTTTTTTAAAGGGCTGTCCTCTGCGCTGTGCCTGGTGCCATAATCCGGAAGGGCTGTCGCCCTCAAGGCAGCTTATGGTCAGTACAGGGAGCTGTATACGGTGCGGGGAATGCAAAAAGATCTGTGAACATCCTGAGCACTGCGTAACATGCGGTGCATGTATCCTGTCCTGTCCGCTCCATATCAGGAAAATATGCGGCGTGACATATACGGATAAGGCGCTGGCGGAAAAGCTGCTGAGAGATAAGGATATTCTGGAAAAAAACGGCGGTGGAATCACTTTTTCGGGCGGCGAGCCGACAATGCAGGCGGCGTTTCTTCTGGCAGTGCTGAAAAGGCTGAAAGGGATGCATCGCGCCATCGAAACCTGCGGCTATTGCAGACCGGATATTTTTCAAGCGATATTAGGAGAACTTGAATTGGTTATAATGGATATCAAGCTGGCAGATCCCCGGGAGCATAAAAAATGGACCGGGAAGGATAACGCCGTTATTTTACATAATCTTGAGATTCTGAAAAACAGCCGGATTTCCTTTCGCATCCGGATTCCGGTGATTCCGGGAGTGAATGATTCCGAAAAAAATTTTGAGGAGACGGCAGGACTTCTGCGGGGCGCATCCGCTCCAGAAAAGGTGGAACTGCTTCCTTACCACAGAACGGCAGGTGCAAAGTATACCATGGTGGGAATGGCGTACAGGCCCGGGTTTGAAGAGGAGAGGGCGCCTTATCTCCATACGGATATTTTTGAAAAGTACGGAATTTCGGCAAAAATACTATAGAGGAGGAACAGGGGATGACACCGAAAATTGAGACGATGTTGGAGTACTATGTGGTAAAAAAGGAGCATCGGAAATACCGGCAGGAGAAAAAGGACGCTTACCGTTATGCCGGTGAATATGCAGGGAAGGGACTGGGAGATTTGGAGCGCAGCGTGTGCAGGCTGCGGGATGTGCTGGCAGAGGAGACTCCGGTGGTGCTTCCCGGCGAGTCCATTGCCTTTCTGCGCACGGTTCCGGTACTGCCGGAGATTTTTACCAAAGAGGAGATGGAGCGGATCGCGGCGGCGCATTATATTCACGAACAGGGAAAGGTATGCAATATCAGCCCGGATTATGAAAAACTGTTATCCTGCGGTACAAGGGCAAAAAAGCGGCAGATTTCGGAGAAGATAAAAGTGTTTGAGGAAAAGGGGCAGCTGAAAGAGGCGGAAACCGAAAGAGCCATGTATGATACGCTCCGCATCATGGAAGAATTTGCGGAGAGATACCAAAAAGAAGCGGAACGTGTGGGGAATACCGAAATTGCGGAAATGCTACGCCGTATACCGGAGGAAAAACCGGCATCTTTTCAGGAAGCCCTGCAGTTTTTGAGAATCATTCACTATTGTCTGTGGTGCAGTTTTCAATATCATAATACGCTGGGAAGGTTTGATCAGTATATGTATTCCTTTTATGAGGAAGATATCAGGGCGGGAAGGCTGACAAAGGAGGGCGCCCTCGAACTGCTGGAAGAATTTTTTATATCCCTGAATAAAGACAGCGACCTCTATACCGGCATGCAGCAGGGAGATAACGGACAGAGCATGGTGCTCGGCGGCATGTGCCCGGACGGAACCGAAAGTTATAATGAGCTGTCGGATCTCTGTATGCAGGCTAGCCTTGAGTTGAAGCTGATCGATCCGAAGATCAATCTGAGAGTCCATAAAAATACGCCGCTGTCTCTGTATGTGCGGGGGACGGAGCTGACGAAGGAAGGGCTGGGATTTCCCCAGTATTCCAATGACGATATTGTGATAGAGGCGCTGAAAAACTGGGGCTACGAGGAGAAGGATGCCTATCGCTACACGGTAGCGGCGTGCTGGGAGTTTATCATTCCGGGCTGCGGCATGGATATCTCCAATCTGAACGGGTTATCTTTCCCGGCCTGTGTGATGGAAGCCGTAAGCAGGCTGGAGGAGACAGGGGATTTTGAGGACCTGATGGCAAATGTTAAAAAAGCCGTCTTTGCACAGGCGGATAAACTCCGGGCAGGGGTACACGATATCTATATGGAGCCGGCGCCGCTGATGAGCATACTGATGGACGGCTGTGTGGAAAAGGGCACGGATATCAGCAAAGGAAATAAATATAACAATTTTGGCTTCCACGGCACGGGGATCGCTACGGCGGTGGATTCCCTTGCGGCCATCCGAAAATATGTGTTTGAGGAAAAGAAGATCACGAAGTCGGAACTTCTTGAGGCTCTTCATACAAACTTTGAGGGCAGGGAGCGGATGGCGAATATGCTCCGCTATGAAGCGCCCAAGATGGGCAATGACGATGATGAGACGGATCAGATTGCCGTAACCTTACTTAACTGGTTTGCGGATTCCATGGAGGGGCATGTGAACGAGCGCGGCGGCAGATACCGGGCGGGAACGGGTTCCGCCATGTACTACATCTGGCAGTCAAAGGATATGCCGGCAACGCCGGACGGCAGAAGGGCGGGAGAAGAATTTGCCGCCAACTACAGTCCCAGCCTTTTCACCAGGTTAGAGGGACCGTTCTCCATTATCAAATCCTTTGCAAAGCCCGATCTTACAAGGGTGGCAAACGGCGGCCCTCTGACCATTGAGTTGACGGACAGCATGTTTCGGAATGCGGAAAGTACGGAGAAGACGGCGCAGTTTGTGAAAACCTTTATTGACCTTGGCGGGCACCAGATGCAGATCAACGCGGTGAACCGGGAAAAACTGCTGGATGCGAAGAAGCATCCGGAGAAGTATAAAAACCTGATCGTGCGCGTCTGGGGCTGGAGCGGTTATTTTGTGGAACTGGATGAATGTTATCAGGACCACATTATCAAGAGGATGGAACTTGTGTGCTGAGCAGAATGTACGCCAAAAGCCCGGAAGTGGTTTTCCGGGCTTTTGGCGGCGGTTTGAAATAGCAAAATGATATAATCCGCACAAATGATATGATGTGCAAAAAATTATATCATTTGCACAAAAAACGGTTATGAAAAACGTGTGAAAACGACAAAGATGTATAAATTGATTGACATAATACAATATCAGGTGTAATATAAAGGCATGCAATAAAAACGTTTTCATTAAAACCTGAACTATAACATATTTAAGATACTTAATTTTTTTTGTTGTCAATAAAAACGTTTTCATTGAGAGGACAGAAGGAAATGCGGGTTATCAATTTAAAGTGTGACGGGCTGAGAGAGGCAATACAGGTTTCGCCTGATAAACTCTTCTTTAGCTGGAATCTGGAAAGTGAAAGAGAAGGTGTCTTCCAGAGCGCCTATCAGCTTATCGTGAAACGGGAAGAGGATGTGTTGTGGGATACGGGGAAGGTAAGTTCGGAGGCATGTCTGTATATTCCTTATGAGGGAAAAGGGCTTGCAGAATCTTCCCGCTATGAATGGCTGGTCAGAGTCTGGGATCAGTCAGGCCGGGCGACGGACTTTGCGGCATCTTTTTTCGAGACGGGGCTTTTGCACTGGGGCGGGGAGTGGATCGGATACGACGAACCGGCTGACGGAAAGGTATTTGATCCGAAAAAACCTTTTTACTGTGCCGACGATTTTGACAAGGGGGAAAATGATTACTTTCTTCCGCCGGCGCCTTATCTGAGAAAAGAGTTTGCGCTGGAACGAAAAGTAAAGTCCGCAAAGATTTATATCTCAGCCTTTGGGCTGGCGGATGTCAGGATCAACGGAAAGCCGGTCGGAAGCGAACGTTTTGTACCAGGGATGTCAAACTATACCGAAACGGTTTACAGCGCCGCTTTTTCGGTGACAGACCTTGTGAAGGAGGGAAAAAATACGCTGTCCGTTATACTGGCGGACGGCTGGTATGCCGGATATATCGGCTTGAACAACCGGGAATGGTACGGCAGGGAGCCGAGGGTGCTGGTCAATCTGGTAATCACCTCGGAGGATGGGGAACAGAGTACCATCGTCACGGACGGCACATGGAAGGCGGCTTACGGCGGTGTCCGGGAGGCGGACATCATGGAAGGGGAAAAATTCGATGCGCGCATGGAACCTGCCGGTTGGCGGGAGAATGGCTTTGATGATACCGGCTGGGACAGGGTTCGGACGGGAAGCGAATATGATCTGACGCCGCAGCCCCACCCCGGCGTGGGCGTCACGGTACATGGTGTGGTTCAGCCTGCCGGGATCAGGGAAGTAAAGAGGGAAGGCGGAAACAATCCGGATCGGCAGCAGGGATGCCGGGAGCGCAGGACAATCCGGATCAGGTTCGATCAGTACATATGCGGTGTGCTCCGCCTGAGCCTGAGAGGAGAAAGAGGCGCGAAAGTCGTGATACGCCATGCGGAAACGCTGAATGAACAGGGAGAGCTTCATGTAACAGGAAACCGCTCGGCGCGCAGCCAGGACGAGTATATTTTAAGCGGTGAAGGGGAAGAGTCCTTTTCCCCCCGATTTACCTATCATGGTTTCCGGTTTGCGGAGCTGACGATGGAGGGAAAAGCGGAACTGATCAAAGCGGAGGGCGTCCGGATCGGAACACGCCTTCTACATACCACAAAGTTTCATACAAACCGGGAAATCGTCAACTGTATTTACGGGATGGTGCTGGCAACGGAAAGGGCAAATCTTTTCGAGGTTCCCACGGACTGTACGGCGCGGGATGAGCGGCTTGGCTGGGGGAATGAAGGCAACCATTTTCTTTCCGCCATGACTTATATAAACGACCAGTACCGGATGATCCGCAAGTGGACAAAGGATATCTGGGACGGCCAGAGAAAGGACGGGGCGCTGGAAGCCATCGCGCCGACCATGATGATGAAGGATGTGGAAGGGTTTGTGGGAGATATCCAGTCCAACCACGGTATCTACATGATATATACACTGTACAGAATGTATGGTGACACAAATGTCATAAAAGAGTATTTCCCGCAGATGCTGAAATTCTTTGATTTTCTGGAGCGAAACAGTGACCGGCATATCCGGACTTCCATCGGCTGTGACTGGCTCGGTATTTTGGAGGAGACCGGATATTCCGATGAACAGCACGGCTACGGAGACAGCTGTCCGACGATAGTGGGAACGGCGCACTATGTATTTGTAGTGAAGATGATGGCTGAGATGTGCCGGGCACTTGGCAGCCGGGAATATGAGGAAAAATTTGAGAACCTGCGCAGAGAGATACTGAGAACTTTAAGAAATCACTACATCCAGAGGGATGGAAGCCTGCGCAGTAAAAAACAGGGGGATTACCTGATCGCGCTGGCGTGCGGTATGTTTGAAGGACGGGAGGAGGAGGCAGCGGCTGATTTTCTGGAACGGAAGATGACGGAGAAAGGATATGTCCGCTGGTTTGGCGGAACAGCCATCACACCGTATATGCCCATCACCCTGAAAAGACTTGGAAAAACGGATCTTGTGAACCTCTTTCTCATATCGGAACGGTATCCGGGCATCGGCTATATGAGCAAAATGGGCTATGACACGATCTGGGAGAGATGGGATGGCGTCAGGGAGGACGGCTCGCTCCATCCCCAGGCGATGAACGCCATGTGCCACGAGGGCTATGCCGTCATCGGCGCCTATCTGATATCCGGGCTTGCGGGGATTGATACCATATCCGGCGGTTTTCGGGAAATCCTGATCTGTCCCGGGATATCAAAGGAGATCACGGCGTGCAGTTGTTCTTATCAGAGTGTATACGGAGAAATTTCCGTGGACTGGAACCTGACGGGAGATTGTTTTGAGATAACAATAAAAATCCCCTGCAGCACAAACGCCCGGCTGATCCTGCCCTGTACGGAAAAAGGAAGCCTTAAGACGGCGGAAGGATATGTCGGGGAGGCGGAATATGGGGAGGGCACGGTGAAGGCGAAAATCAGATCCGGCAGATATCGTATCAGGACAACTTATATACCATCGTAATATCATAAAATTTTTTCGGTTAAACTATGGTCAACCGGCAGATATGCCATGACAAATACATTTTTAAATACTAAAGGAGGAAGAAAATGAAACGAAACATGTTAGCAGCTTTATTATGTGTGTCTTTGACGGCAGCAATGCTGACCGGATGCGGTTCCGCGGAACCGGAAGCGGCAGAGCCCGCACCAGAAGCAGCCGGGGAGGCGGAGGCGCCTGCCGAGGAGACGCCGGCGGCAGAGGAAGAAGCACCTGCCGGGGAAGCGCCTGCGGCAGAAGGGAATACCTGGAATATCGGCTACTGTAACCAGCAGATGAAGGAGGACTTCTTTATTACGGTGGAGAGCGCAATTTATACGGCGGCAATGAATGCCGGCCACGAGTACAATCTGGCAATCACGGACCGTGACTCGACAAAGATGGTGACCAGCATCGAAACCCTTGTCACAAAGGGCGCGGATATCATCGTTGACTTTAACTGCCTGCCGGAACAGGGCGCGGCGACGGGAGAAAAACTTGCGGCGGAAAATATTCCGATGCTGTCCATCGACTCCGATTACGGCGAGAACGTTTATTTCTTCGGTGTGAACAACTATGACGCCGGCACACAGCTCGGTAAATCGCTGGAAGCTTTCGTGGATGAGAGATTCGGCGGCGAAGTGGACTTTGTCGTAGCGCTCTGGGATTCCCAGGCGGGCGATGTCGTAAAGATGCGCTGTGAGGGCGCCACCGATGAGATTCAGGAGAAGTACGGCCTCAGTGACGACCAGGTGGTATGGCTTGACTGTATGGCGGACGATACCAAGACACAGTCCATGACAAGAGACTGGCTGGATGCCCATCAGGATGCGGAGCATATCGTATTTGTAGGACAGAATGACGACAGAGGCTATGCGATCAATCAGGCTGTCATCGCGGCGGACAGAGTGGCAAACTGCCTGATCGGTTCCCACAACGCAGATCCCTCCTCCGTGGAAAATCTGCAGAAAAACACGGAAGATCCCACGGCAACGGCCTGGGTGACGACCATGGCTTATAACTCTTTCTTATATGGTGAGCAGATCATCGCCTATGTGGAAGATATTATGGCAGGCGGTGCAGAAATGCAGCGCTATGCGGAGATCTCTCCTCTGACAACGGAAAACGTAGATGACTACATTGCAGAACGCGACGAAGTACAGGCTAATTTTATAGAACACTGATTTTTTGCGGTAATCAGTGATCCTTCCGTTTCCGCAGCCTGTTATGCCGGGAATCCTGTCATGGCGGGTTGTGGAATAAAAAGGAAAGAATCGTCTGTAACGGAGTATGGGAAAGGTAAAAAAACATGGATAAAGTGCTTGAAATGAAACAGATCTATAAAGCATTTCCGGGCGTAGTGGCTGTTGATAAGGTAGACCTGACATTATATAAGGGTGAAGTGCTGGCTCTTATGGGGGAAAACGGCGCAGGAAAATCGACGCTGATCAAAATACTTTCCGGTATGTATACGCCGGATTCGGGAGAGATCATCATTGATGGAAAAAGCCATGGCAGCCTGACGACAAAGCAGTCTCTTGACGAAGGAGTGGCTGTGATCTATCAGGAACTGAATTATTTGAATGATCTGTCGATCGCGGAAAATATACTGCTCGGACAGGTGCCGGTGAAAGGACCTTTCCGGAAGGTGGATTATGCGAAAATGTATGACAGTGTGCGCAGCATTATGGAGGAAGTGGGCTTAGGGCACAGGGAGCCGACGGATATGGTAAGGATTCTGTCCGTGGCGGAAAAACAGTTGATAGAGATTGCCAGAGCCTTTTCCCATCATGTGAAAATTCTTGTTATGGATGAGCCGACCTCCGCTCTGAACGAGACGGAAACGGAAAAGCTGTTTGAACTGATCTTCAGGATTCGGGAAAAAGGAATCGGCATTATCTACATATCTCACCGGATGGAGGAACTTTTTAAAGTCGCGGACCGGGTGGAAGTCATGCGTGACGGTAAATATGTGACCGACAGGCCCGTGTCGGAGATGACTACGGACGACGTGGTGGCCGCAATGGTAGGGCGGCAGGTGAAGGAGATGTACCCCGGACGGGAGTGCGGGATCGGAGAGACCGTACTGGAGGTAAAAAATTTAAGGACCGCCTTTTTGAAAGATCTGTCCTTTCATATCAGGGCAGGGGAAGTTGTGGGATTTTTCGGCCTGATGGGGGCGGGACGATCCGAGACTGCCAGATGCCTGTTCGGCGCACAAAAGCCCGAGAGCATGGAAATAACGATGGAAGGCAAAAAGATCGAAAACAAAACGCCGAAGGAAGCCCTTTCACATGGTATGTCCTATGTGCCGGCGGAGAGAAAAACGGAAGGGTGTAATCTGGTCATGTCGGTGAAGGACAATATCACGTTGTCGGATTTAAAGGGCATTACAAAACACCGCCTTCTGGATCTGAAATATGAGCGGGAAGTGGCAGGGAAATGGTCTGAGAAACTGAAGGTAAAAACGCCCACGCTGGATACACCTGCCGACAGCTTAAGCGGCGGCAATCAGCAGAAACTGGTCATTGCGAAATGCCTGAATACGAATCCGAAGTTTTTGATCCTGAACGAACCCACAAGAGGGATCGACGTGGGCGCGAAAGTGGAGATTTATGATCTGATCAATGAAATCTGCAAAGATGGCAGGGCGGTTATGATGATCTCTTCCGAGCTGCCCGAGATTATGGCGATGAGTGACAGGATCTATGTAATGTGTGAGGGACGTATTACGGGAGAAGTGGCAAAAAAGGATTTTACACAGGAAAGGCTGATGAAATTGGCAATTGGTGAGGTGGATTGATATGAGCAGAGTAAAGAATATATTGAAAAACGCAAGAGGGGAACTGAGTGCCCTGATCATGCTGACTATTTTATGGATCATTTTCGGAGTGGGCTCCCCATACTTTCTGACCTTCCGGAATATTATGAACATCGGTTCCTATATGTCGATCATGGGAACGCTTGCCGCCGGGCTCACGGTAGCGATGCTGCTTGGCGGACTGGATGTGTCCCAGTACGCGCTTGCGGCGCTGGGCGGCATGATACTCGGTGTTTTATATGAGGCGGGGCTGCATCCCGTTTTGATCCTTTTGTGTGTTTTGATACTCGGTATCGTGGGCGGAAGCTTTAACGCCTTCATTATTACGGTGATGAAGGTAAACCCGATCATCTGTACCATGGGGACAAGTTTTATCTTCCGCGGATTTGCCTACCTGTTAACCAACGGCAGATATATCCGTATCGACGATCCGGTCTTTTATTTTATCGGCAACGGCAGGATCGCCGGCGTGCCTACCTGTCTGATCATTATGCTGGTCACCTACGGGGTGATCTGGTATGTGCTGAAATATACGGTTTACGGGAGGTCCGTATTTGCGGTGGGCGGCAACCTGACGGTGGCAAAGCTTGCCGGCATCAACACGAATATGGTTAGGTTTATCTCCCATATCCTGGCGGGGATCTGCGCGGTCCTCGGCGGCATTATCACGGTATGTCAGGCTTCTTCCTGTATGGCGAGCCAGGGATACGGTAATGACATGAACGGCATATCGGCGGTTATCCTTGGCGGTATCTCCATGGCGGGCGGCAGAGGCAATGTCTGGGGCACCCTGATCGGCGTTGGCATCTTATCCACCCTTGTCAACGGTATGACGCTGCTGGAAGTAAACGCCTACTGGCAGCAGATCATCCAGGGGCTCGTTCTGGTCAGTGCGGTATTTATCGATGCCATGAGAAATGCCAAACGTTCCTGAAAAAGGGATTTTTATCCGGCATCGGACAAAGGCAAAAAAGTCGGAAACTTTTTCTGGTTTTGTGGTATGATTGAGTTAACAGCGGAGGTTTTACCATGAAAGAGATAAAAAGCAGTTCCCGGGCGAAAGTAACGATAGTAGATGTTGCGAAATATGCGGGCGTTGTGCCGAGCACGGTATCTCATGTGCTGAACGGGACCGCCCAGATCACCGATGAGACGAAGGCAAAGGTGCTTCACGCCATAGAGGTGCTGCACTATACGCCGAACGCATCCGCCAGAAACCTGCGGCAGAAGAGAACCCGGCTGATCGGCGTGGTTTTGCAGGATATTTCCAGTGAATTTTACGCCAAATGTACGGCAAGTATGCTGAAAGAGGCGCTGAAGGACAATTACGCGCTGATGGTTATGGACGCCTGTTTTGACAATAACAATGTGAAGGCGCAGGTATCCGCCCTGATCGAGAGGAGGGTGGAGGGCATCGTGTTTGTGGGCGGCGGCAACGACGAGGATATTTTGCAGGAAGTGGAGAAATACAATATTCCGGTTGTACTTGGAGACCGGAATGACGGAAGGCATCCCTGCGTGGAGTTTAATAATGAGGAGACGGTCTATCGGCTGATCTGCGCCCTGCATGAGAGCGGCTACCGGAAATTTGCCTATGCGGGCGAACCGCTGGAAATTCAGGAGAACCTGAAATTCCGGTATCAGGGGTTTGTCAGAGGGCTGGACGCCTGCGGCGTCCCCCAAAAGGACCGGATCAACATTGTGACAAAGGATCTCCATATCGATAAGATCGATGCGGCGTACGCCGCGTTTATGAGGCTGTTTACGGATGAACGTCAAAAACCGATACCGGATGTGATACTGACGTCCAACGATCTGATTGCCCAGGGATTTGTGGCGGCGGCTCTCTCTAACGGGATCAAGGTGCCGCAGGAGGTGGGCATTGTGGGGTTCGATGATATTTCCATCTCAAAGTTTTTTCAGCCGCCCCTGACGACGATCTGCCAGGACAAGGATGAGTTGGGCATCCACTGCTACCGACTGCTGAAAAAGGTAATAGAGGGCAGCAAAGAACAGGAACATGTGATCCTGAAACAGAAGATTAAGAACAGAAAAACGACGAACATACCGGATGAGATCATGGTAAAATATCTGACCTGACCTCTTTGATGCCGGTATGGAAGAGGACAGGATATGAAAATAGAAAAAACGGATCAACAGGAAAAGGTGCTGAGAGCCATGCTCTGTATGACAAGACAGTGCTGGGAACAGGGGATGGCGGCGCAGTGCCTTTCGGAGCTCGGCAGGGAGGAGGAACTTTCGCTGGTCGTATATGATATGGTGCGGCGTCAGAGTTCCGACGGCAGGCTTTGCAATATAGAAAATACACCGGCCGTTACGGATTCCGCTTTTTGCATCCCGGCGGTGATGGACTATGCCCGGAAAACGGGGGATGACGCCTGCAGGAAGGCGGCGGAAAAAAACATACGGTTTCTGCGGGAGGATGCGGAGCGGGCAGAGGACGGCACTTTGTACCATATGATCCATACAAAGGAGATCTGGGCGGATTCCGCGGCGTATATGCCCTACGCCCTGGCAAAGGCAGGATATGCGGAGGAGGCGCTTGTACAGATGGAAGGGATCTGCCGCCGGCTCTATGATGAAAAGACGGGACTTTATGCCCACAAATGGGACGAGGGGCAGAAGGATTTTATCAGGGCGGATTTATGGGGGATCGGAAACGGCTGGATACTGACCGGACTGATGCGTTTATATTCTGAGATTCCCCCATCCCGTGCAAGAGAAAGGGCGGAGCTTTTACGCCGGATGCGCTCCCTTTTGGATGCGCTCCTCTCCCATGAGACAAAGGACCATGTCTTTCATGATGTGCTGGATAGGCCGGAGACCTTTACGGAATCCGAGACAGGAGCCATGACGGCATACACGATCTACAAATGTATCGGGGAAGGCATTCTCGACAAGGCATACGCAGGGCGTGCCGACCGGATCTGCGATGCCCTTAAAGGGAGGGTGTCCGATGCGGGACTGGTATGCCAGGCGGCAGGCTCCCCGGACTTTTTAACGCCCGGTACCTCCGTAGAATGTCAGGCACATTTTCTGTTAATGCAGCACTATCGAAATGGGAGGAGGGCCTTAAGCAAAACCATTTCATCAGGAAGGAATCAGCCGGAAACCTGAGCGATTCAAAGAAAGGAGCATATAAATTATGAAAAATCCGGAAAAACTCACAGTCCGGGAACTGGCGGCAATGATGGACCATACGCTTTTGAAAGCCTACGCCGTGAAAGACGATTTCAAAAAGCTGTGCGGGGAGGCGGCGGAAAACGGGTTTGCCATGGTGGCAATCAATTCCTCCCAGGTGCGTACATGCAAAGAATTTTTGAAGGGCACAAATATCCATGTGGGAGCGGCGATCTCTTTTCCGCTGGGGCAGACCGAACCGGATGTGAAAGTCTTTGAGACGAAAAAGGCGATCGAGGACGGCGCCGATGAAATCGATTATGTGATTAATATCGGGGAACTGAAAATGGGGCATGACGATTATATCCGGCGGGAGATGGAGGCGGTCGTAAAAGTCTGTCGTGAGAATCATGTGCTGAGCAAGGTGATCTTTGAAAACTGCTATCTGACAAAAGAGGAGATCGTCCGCGCGGCAAAGATCGCAGGGGAAGTTAAGCCCGATTTTATCAAAACGAGTACGGGTTTCGGTACTTCCGGTGCGGATGCGGAAGATGTGAGGCTGATGAAGCAGACCGTGGGAGATGCCGTGAAAGTGAAGGCTGCAGGCGGTATCCGGGACTGGGAAACATGTAAAAAGATGCTGGAGGCGGGCGCGGAGCGGATCGGTACAAGCAGCAGCATAAAGATCTGTGAAGAGTTCAGAAGGGAAAGAGAGGGAAAGTAATATGCAGATATCCAGATTGTTTACGCTTCTTCCGGAGGAATATGTCTGTACTCCGGACGGAATGGAGATTGATAAAAACGGGGATCTGATCTTATCCTGTCCCAACTTTGCGCAGGATGATATGTCAGGGTGCGTGATCAGGATCACAAAAGATAAAAAGATCAGTAAGTGGTTTGACGTGCCGGTGCATCCCGGGACCGGTATTGCCAGAAATATGGGAATCGCCTTTGACGATGACTGGAATATGTATATCTGTGACAACCAGGGCTGGTCCGGGAACCCTTCTCTTGTGGGAAAGGGCAGGATGCTCAAGGTCCTCTTTGATGAGGAGAGAAACGTGAAGGACTGGTATACCGTGGCTTATGATATGGAGCATCCCAACGGCGTGCGTATTTATAAAGGCTATATGTATGTAACCCAGAGCTGTATGGAGAAGGTGCGGGACAAATCGGGAAAACTGGTGAGCTGTGTGTACAGGTTCCCGCTGGATGCGAAGGATATCAAAATTTCCAATACGCTGGAAGATCCCTATATCTTTACGACTTTTATCACCCACAATCCGAAGTGCCAGTACGGTGCGGACGGTATTGAGATTGACAGTAAGGGAAATCTGTATGTGGGCAACTTCGGGGACGGGGAGGTATGGAAATTCCGTCTGGATGAGAAGGGTGATATTCTGGAACAGGAAGTTTATGCGAAAAATCCGGCGGAGCTTATTTCTACGGACGGTATGATTATGGATGAGAATACGGGAAACCTCTATATCGCGGATTTTAACAATAACGCCATTGTAATGGTGGACAAAGACCGTGTGACAAGGCGGGTGGCACAGTCGCCGGACTGCGACGGTTTTCACGGAGAACTGGATCAGCCGGGAGAACCGATCATCTGGAACGGAAAGATCATCGCTTCCTGCTTTGACCTTGTGACGGATGAGACAAAGGTAAATACGGCGCATGAGATGCCTGCTACGATGGCGGAGCTGGATCTTGAGGCGTAACTGTTAAAATATATCATATATGATAAGAAGGGGCAAATATGGGGGATTATATTCTTGCCCATGATCTGGGCACTTCGGGGAATAAGGCGGTGCTGTTTTCCGCGGACGGCAGGCTGATCGGCAGCATGCAGACAGGTTACGGCGTATTTTATGAGCGGAAGCTTTGGGCAGAGCAGGATTCCGAGGACTGGTGGCGGGCGGTGTGCACATCTACGAAAAAACTGCTGGCACAGTATAATATTGCGGCGGAGGATGTAAAAGCGGTGAGTTTCAGCGGACAGATGATGGGAGCGCTTCCTGTGGACAAAAACGGAAAGCCGCTGACAAGAGCCATCATCTGGGCGGACATGCGGGCGCAGAAACAGTCCGACATGCTGCGGGAAAAAATTGACGACGAGAGGTTTTATCGCATTACCGGCCACAGAAATACGGCCTCCTACGGCATTCAGAAAGCCATGTGGATACGGGAAAATATGCCGGAGGTTTATGAGCGGACATACAAATTCTTAAATGCCAAGGATTATATGGTTTACAGGCTGACCGGAAAGTTTTACACGGACGCTTCGGATGCCTGCGGCATGGATTGTCTGGATCTTGCGGGGCGTACCTGGTCTGAGGAGATCGTGGAAGCGTCCGGTATCTCTTATGAGAAACTGCCGAAGATCGCGGAATCCGTCTTCTATGTGGGAAATGTTACAAAGGAGGCGGCAAAGGAGACGGGGCTGTCCGTCCATACCAGGGTGATTTTAGGCGCCGGGGACGGTGTTGCCGCCAACGTGGGAGCCGGCTGCATAGCACCAGGGAAGGCTTACTGCTGTATGGGAACGTCGGCCTGGGTGGCGTCCACTTCGGAGAAGCCTGTGTTTGACGAAAAGAGGCGGATCGTCTGCTGGGCACATGCGGTGCCGGGGCTCTATTCCCCCAACGGTACGATGCAGTACGCGGGTGGTTCCTATAGCTGGCTGAAACAGACGATCTGCTTGGATGAGGCAAGGCGCGCGGAGGATGCCGGCATCTCGCCGTATGAACTGATGAACAGGGAAATACAAAAGAGCGAAAGAGGCGCCGGCGGCGTTCTGTTTCTGCCCTATCTGATGGGGGAGCGGGCGCCGAAGTGGAACGAGGATGCAAAAGGCGTATTTTACGGTATCACGGCAAAGACCACAAGGCAGGATATGCTGCGCAGTGTGATGGAAGGGATTGTTATGAATCTGGCGGAATGCTTTTCGGTTCTGCGGGAGAGTTCCGATATCGAGGAACTGACGCTGATCGGCGGCGTGGCAGGGAGCGACATCTGGCAGAGGAGCATTGCGGATATCTTTGGCGTCAGAGTGCATGTTCCCGTGTTTACGGAAGAGGCAAATTCCATCGGAGCGGCGGTGATCGCCGGAGTGGGAAGCGGGCTGTTAAAAGACTTTTCAGCGGTGGAGAGATTCCTTCCGGGCAGGGAGAAGATTTTATACGACAGGGAAGCCCACCGGTTTTATAAGGGGCAGATGGAACTGTTTGGCGAAGTTTACGGGGCGCTGATGCCGGTCTATACAAAGAAATGGGAGGATGCGGGGAAAGGAGACAAAGAGCAATGAGAACATTGATCGTAGATGAAAACGGAACATTGTCCGTAAAAGAAATTCCGAAACCGGTTTACGGCGATAACCAGGCGCTTGTGAAAATGATAAGCTGCGGCATTTGCAACGGGACCGACGCAAAGCTGATCCACCGGACATTCAAAGGGATCGGGGCTTCCGAATATCCTCTGATGCTGGGACATGAGGGCGTCGGAAGGGTTGTGGAGACCGGAAAAAATGTTACCGGTTATAAAGTCGGGGATATTGTGCTGCTTCCTTTTGTGGATGCGGATGAGGCGCAGTACGGAAAACTGGGCTCCGCCTGGGGCGCCTACGGTGAGTATGGAGTGGTGACGGACCGGTATGCCGGCGGCGAGGTCCCGGAGTGCGCCTGTGCGCAGACCATCGTGCCCGAAGATATCGATCCGGTGGATGCGGCGATGATCGTGACACTGCGGGAGGTGCTGAGTTCCATCAAACGGTTCGGTATCAGGGAAAACAATTCTGTGGCGGTATTCGGCTGCGGTCCCGTGGGGCTTACCTTTATCCGTTTTATGAGCATTCTGGGGGTACACCCCATTATCGCTTTCGATATTGTGGATGAGAAAGTAAATGAGGCGCTGGAGAAGGGAGCGGACTATGCTTTCAACAGTAAAAACTGCGATCCGGGAGAAGAGATAAGAAAGATCTGCCGGGAAGGCGTTGAGTTTGTGCTGGACGCCGTAGGGATGCTCAGCCTGATCAACCAGGCGATGGGGTTTATCTGCGATCAGGGAAAAATCTGCTGTTACGGCATCGCGCCCGAATGCCACATGGATATCGACTGGACAAAAGCCCCCTATAACTGGCAGCTTCAGTTCCAGCAGTTCCCCAGCAAAGCGGAAGAGGGTGAGGCAAATGCCCAGATCCTCTCCTGGATCAGAAGCGGCATTATCAACCTGAAAGACTATATCTCGGATTATTTCGACTTTGAAGATATACTGGAAGCCTTTGAGAGGCTGGAGGAGAGAAAGATTTCAAAGAAAGGGATTATTGTATATAAAAACTCGCTTGATTGATACAAAGAGGAAAAACGAAACAGGTGCAAAACCGCAGAAATAAAGGGCTTTCGGCATATTGGAGATGTGACCGAAGGCTCTTTATTTTTTGCATATCTTATGGTTGTGGGGGCCCGCTTCATATCATAATTTCTTTTTGCGCTTCTTTCAGTTGGGCCATGAATTTTTCAGACGCTTTAGAAAACACCTGATATTTTTTCCATATAATGCACATTCCATCTTCCATTCGTGGGTTGAGAGGGCGGAAACAGAGATTGCTGTTCCCGGAAGCGGACAATGCTTTGTTCTCTTGCCACTGCAAGAAAATATTGAAGTACACGTAATTCCATGTGCTGCTCTCCTTTTTGGTTTTCTGCATTATAGCATGAAACTGAATAGGTTTCGACTATTGAAAATGATAAGATATAAGTATTTGTTATTATTATGGAATAGAATATAATGAAATTAAGGGAGAGGAAAAGTAAGGATACATGAGGAAGAAAAACAGATTGATTGTCCGGACTATCTGGCATACCAGATTAAAAACAGACACGTTGAAATATGTTAAATTTAGGAGGATGATGCATATGGAAGAAATGATAGATAAAATAGTAAACATGCTGCATGAGAGAAAGTACACCTTAGAGGATATCCAAGAATTGGAAAAAGGGGAATTGCCTCATCTTGCCGAGCCCACTGTGAAGAGAGTAGTGGATTTGCTTGCAGAAAGAAAGTACGGTGAAGTCTTTGAGATTGTCGAGATGGCGTCATGGCCGGTTGGTCCTAATACGGAAGAAATGTCAACATGGTCAGTTGAGGATTTACAGGAAGAGGTGGATGGTTTTCTGGAACTGAATGAACTGCCCTATATGGATAAATTTGGTGTTCCATGTGATTTTCACCCGCAGTATGAGTATCATCAGCTTTCTTGCATTTTATATAGGGATGGCAGGGGATTTTCTGCTGATTATGATTTGACTACGGAGGGTGAATTAAATGACCTGACTTTGCAGATGGAGTTTTTATTTACGGATGCAAACACGATGAATCCCATATTTTTGGATGTTCATGTGATGTAATTGGGGATGACATAAAACATTATAGAACAAAATTTACTATCCAACAAGAGGGTTAAAAGAGGGCAGACTTCCTCTTGACGAAGTGAAAAAATTGATAGCAGAGCGTACAGCATAAAACAAAGCCGGGAATCTAAAAACAGGTTCCCGGCTTTGTTTTTGCCCTGAAATGTAAATTTTCTGAAACTGCGGCTCAAGGGTTTCTTCTTATTGACTGAAACCGCGATAAATGGTATAATATCTGCCGATATTGCATATTACAGGAACCGCTTCGCGAACCCTGTAATCGATTTCGACGCGAAAAACGCGTCTTTTATGAGAAGTTGTTTCGCATCTTCTCATAAGTTATATTACGGTGTAAATAAGGAGATGAGAAAATGACTGATGAAAACCCCGATACTTTCAGGCTGGGTGACATCGTAAGATCCGTCAAAAAAGGATTGGAAAACAGACGGCATGGAAAGCCGGAAGAAGTGGAAGAAGATATTCTTACCATGGTCAGCGAAGGACAGGAACAGGGTACGATTGAGGACGATGAGGCAGAGATGATCTCCAATATTTTTGCCCTCAACGATAAGGAAGCCGGTGATATTATGACGCACCGCTCCCAGATCACCGCGATTTCCGCGGAAATGACGCTGAAAGAAGCGCTGGATTTTATGCTGGACGGAACAAACAGCAGATTTCCTGTCTATGAGGAAAACATTGACCACATTATCGGCATCTTATTCTTGAAGGATGCCTTTCGGATGAACCGGATCGCGGCGAACCGGAAGATGGCGGTGAAGGATATTCCCGATCTGCTCAGGAAAGCGGTCTTTGTGACGGAGAAAAAGAAAATTGATACGCTGTTTCGGGAGATGCAGCAGAAAAAAGTGCAGATGGCGATCGTGATCGATGAGTACGGGCAGAGCGCGGGACTTGTGACGATGGAAGATATTTTGGAGGAGATCGTCGGTAATATTCTGGATGAATATGACGAGGAAGAGAGCCACATCCATAAAAAAGGCCAGGATGAATATATAATCGACGGCATGTCGGAACTGAAGGAACTTGAGGAGCGGTTCGGCATTGACTTTGAAGAGGAAGAGTTTGACACCTTAAACGGTTTCCTGATCGCGAAGATGGACAGGATTCCGGAGGAGCATGAAGAATTTTCCATCATTGTGGGCGATTATCGGTTCCGGATCCTGAAGGTGGAAAACAGAAGGATCGAGAAAGTGCTTGTGGTAAAATTGACGCGGGATGATGGCGGATCAGAGGATTAAAATAAACAGTTTTATTACATAATAAAGGAGATGACACAAATGTCAGGACATTCAAAATTTGCGAATATCAAACACAAAAAAGAGAAAAACGACGCGGCAAAGGGTAAGATCTTTACGATCATCGGCAGAGAGATCGCCGTTGCGGTGAAAGAGGGAGGACCTGATCCTGCCAATAACTTTAAACTGGCCCAGGTGGTGGCGAAGGCAAAGGCAAACAACATGCCCAACGACACAATAGAGCGGGGCATCAAAAAAGCTGCCGGCGAGGACGGCAATGTGAATTATGAGTATGTCACCTACGAAGGCTACGGCCCGAACGGTATCGCGATCATCGTGGACGCACTGACGGACAATAAAAACCGTACCGCGGCCAATGTCAGGAACGCCTTTACCAAAGGACAGGGCAATGTTGGCACCCAGGGCTGTGTGTCCTATATGTTTGATAAAAGAGGGCAGATCATTATCGACAAGGAAGAATGCGACACGGATGCGGATGAGGTGATGATGCTGGCTTTGGACGCGGGCGCGGAGGATTTCAACGAGGAAGAGGACAGCTATGAAGTGCTGACGGCGCCGGACGACTGCGAGAGTGTAAGACAGGCTCTGGAAAAGGCCGGTATTTTGATGGTTTCCGCGGAAGTGACAATGATTCCTCAGAATTATGTGGACCTGACAGATGAGATCGCCGTAAAGAACCTGCAAAAGACGCTGGATCTGCTGGAGGATGACGATGACGTCCAGGCGGTGTATCACAACTGGAACGAATAAAATGCTGTGAAAGGATAAAACATGGAAACCGTATTGATCAAATGTCCCCATTGTAAAGAACAAATGCAGGCTCCCACAGGCAGGGAATCAATCCTGTGCATGTTCTGCGGAGAAAAGATCGACTTGAGAGAGACTGATGTTATACAGCCGGATGTCGAAACCGATTTAAAGAAGCCTGCCGGAAAGGCGAAGGATGCCGGCAAGTGCTATGAAAACTTAAACTTTGTTCTGGAACATGCGGGCGCGGCGTGCAGGGATTATTCCGCGAAGGTGCGTGCCTTTAGAAAGGATTCCTACCACGAGCTGTTCGAGCGCTATAAGGAGGAGAACTATGCTTTTTATACCGCCATCAAGCTGGTGCTTGATAATGCGCCGGAGGATGCGGAAAGCTTCGACGGGATCTGCCATCAGATAGCGGGCGGTTTTATCCGGGCGCAGGAAGCGGAACTGGAGCAGGTGAAGAAAAAGAATGAAAAATTCACCGTGCAGATGGATAAAAATATGTTTATGGCCGTCTATGTGCTGCCCTCCGTTAAGGAGATCGGCGGGACTAGGGCGGATGAACTGGCTGAAGCAATCTGTAAGGAGTGGGGGAAGAGTTTTAAGGACAGCAACATTATCGCCTCCGACTATGACTCCATTGTCAAAGGATTTAAACGGAAACTCTGTTATGTGACAACGGCGGTCTGTCAGAATCTGAACAAGGGAGAGGACTGCGAAGAACTGCGGCTGATCAAGGAGTTTCGTGACGGATATCTTTCCGCCACAAAAGAGGGACAGGCCCTGATCGGGGAATACTATGATATCGCGCCGACTCTGGTAAAGCGGATCGCAAAGGATGCGGAGGCTGAGGCAAAGTATATCTGGCTCTGGGATCATTACCTTGCGCCCTGTGTGGCTTTTATCAGGGCGGGCGCGCAGGAAGAATGTAAGGAAACGTACTGTGAGATGATGGAGGAACTTCGGAAAGAATATATGCCGGTGCGGAAGAAATAACCGTAAGGGATGAAACCGGCAGGACCGGGGCTGCGGAAAGGGCAGGATTTTTATATGAGCGGATATAAAAAAGATACTATTTGTGTGCAGGCGGGATGGAAGCCCGAAAACGGGCAGCCGAGGCTTGCGCCGATTATACAGAGCACTACCTTTAAATATGACAGTTCGGAACAGATGGGCAGGCTTTTTGATTTGGAGGATACCGGCTATTTCTATACCAGGCTGCAGAATCCTACCAACGATATGGCGGCAGCGAAAATCTGCGAACTGGAGGGCGGCTTCGCGGCGATGCTGACCAGTTCCGGGCAGGCTGCAAATTATTATGCGGTATTCAACATCTGTGAGGCGGGGGATCATGTGGTCATGTCCTCCACGGTCTACGGCGGCACCTTCAATCTTCTGACCTGTACGATGAAGAAAATGGGGATTTCCTGCACCGTGGTAGATCCGGATGATTCGGAGACGGAGCTTGAGAAGGCGTTTCGGGACAACACAAAATGTGTGCTGGCGGAGACGATAGCAAATCCGGCGCTGGTGGTGCTGGACATTGAGAAATTTGCAAGGCTTGCCCATGCCCATCACTGTCCGCTGATCGTGGACAATACGTTTGCGACGCCGATAGGCTGCAATCCGTTCGAGTTTGGCGCCGATATCGTAACTCATTCCACCACAAAATATATGGACGGCCACGGTGCCGCGGTGGGCGGCTGCATCGTGGACTCCGGCAATTTTGACTGGGCGGCTTATCCCGATAAATTCCCGGGGCTCTGCACGCCGGATGAGTCCTATCACGGCATCATTTATACGGAAAAGTTCGGTAAGGGTGCCTATATAACAAAGGCAACTTCCCAGCTTATGCGGGACCTTGGTTCCATTCAGGCTCCCATGCATGCTTTTTTGCTGAATCTTGGGCTGGAGACGCTGGCGCTGCGGATGGAGAGGCATTGCGCAAACGCGTTGCGGGTGGCGCAGTTTCTGGAAAGCAATGAAAAGGTGGCATGGGTGAATTATCCCGGCCTGCCGGGGAATAAATATTATGATCTGGCGCAGAAATATATGCCGGCCGGAACCTGCGGCGTGATCGCTTTCGGCTTAAAGGGCGGAAGAAGCGCGGCGGGAGAGATGATGGACAGGTTGAAACTGGCCGTGATCGCCACCCACGTGGCGGATTCTAAGACCTGTGTGCTGCATCCTGCAAGCCATACCCACAGGCAGATGACCGATGAACAGCTTGTGGAAGCGGGCGTTGCACCGGATCTGATCAGGCTGTCGGTGGGGATTGAGAACGCGGATGATATCATTGCGGACCTGGCACAGGCGATGGGAACAGGATTGATTTGATGTAAAGGCGGATGCGGAAAGGATAAAGCGGCATGGACAGACTTGCACTGGTAGTACCCTGTTATAATGAAGAAGCGGTGATGAAGATTTCTTCGGAGGCGCTGCGGGGTGTACTGCAGGATTTGATCGGAAAACAGAAGATTGCCGGGGACAGTTTCATTCTCTTTGTGGATGACGGCAGTAAGGATAAGACCTGGAAGCTGATCGAAGAAGAGCACAGGCTGCATGAGAACGTGAAGGGCTTAAAGTTGGCCGGTAATGTGGGACATCAGTTTGCGCTGACGGCTGGGCTGATCACGGCAAAGGACTACAGTGATGTGACGGTTTCCATCGACGCGGACCTGCAGGATGATGTGACGGTGATCGAAGAGATGATCGATAAGTTCCACGCCGGAAACGATATTGTGTACGGTGTCCGCAACGACAGGTCATCGGATTCTTTTTTCAAGCGGTTTACCGCCCAGAGTTTTTATAAAATGATGGCTGTAATGGGCGTTAAAACGGTGTATAACCATGCGGATTTCCGACTGATGTCAAAGCGTGCCGTGGAACAGTTTGCGAAGTACAGGGAATCCAATCTGTTTTTGCGCGGGATGATGCCGCTGATCGGCTATCAGACGGACTGCGTTTATTATGAGAGAAAAGAGCGGGTGGCGGGCGAGTCGAAATATCCGTTGAAAAAGATGCTGGCGCTGGCGTTTAACGGGATCAGTTCTTTCAGCGTAAAACCCATCAGCCTGATTACGGCATTCGGCGTTATGATTATCTGTCTGTGTTTTCTGGCGGCGGTCTATGCGCTGTGGAGTTATTTTACCGGGCATGTGACGGCGGGATGGACTTCTCTGATTTTGTCCATCTGGTTTCTGGGAGGCGTGCAGCTTGTCAGCATCGGACTGATCGGGCAGTATATCGGTAAGATTTATATCGAGGTAAAACAGAGGCCGAGATATAATGTGGAAACGTTTTTGAATGACGTCAGTGCTGACGAAAATAAGGAAAGATAAAGCGGCGGCGGTGCATGGCGCCGTGCCGGAAAATGTATGGATTTGAAAAAAAGTATATTCAGTTATATAACCTGGGCGGCTTTGGCGCCGCTTTGCCTGCTGGGCATTGTTTTTGCCCTGGAAAGGGCAGGAATCACCGAAGTATCGGGGATGTCTTCCGCCGCTGTTGTGGGCGGTGTATGCGTCTATCTTTTATTTGCCGCGGCGGTTTTTATGGCGCTGCGCACGATCTGCATGGAGATCGAAAGGCATATCCGGGACATAAAAAAGCTTGAGGCGATATGTTCGGTTTTGCTGCCGGTATTGGTTCTGATCGGCACCTGTGTATATCTTGCATTTCATTTTATGCATCGGACGCCTTTTACGCCGGGGGAGGATGGTTTTTACAATCTGGCGCTGGTTTCCGACGAAAAAAACGTTCTTTATTCCGCCCATGGCGCCTCCTGGATCTATACCTGTCTTTTGCATATGATGCTGCTGATTTTCGGCAATACGCCTTTTGCCGGGATCGTGCTGCAGATTCTGTTGTTTTTATTCAGTCTGTTGTTTTTATATATCGGTATGAAGGCTTTTGCAGGCGTATTTCCGGCAGCGGTTTCGATGGCGGCGTTTGGATTTCTGCCTGTTACGATGGAGTATGTTTTTTCCCTGACGCCGGAGCTGTTTTTCCTTGCGGTCTATCTGCTGGGATTTTGCTTAAGCGGAGCGCTGTACGGAAAGTACAAACTTCAGGGCATTTCTCATCCGGCGTGGTATATTCTGTTCTTTTTAGCAGGGATGTATATTGGATTTTCCTGCTGGCTCGATATTTCCGGTGTGTTTTTGGTTTTCTTTTTCGCCCCGTTGTTTTCCGTGGAGGGAAGGCGGAGAAAACAGGCGGTTTTGGCGAATTTTTTGGTTTTGCTTGGGGCGGCGGGCGGATTTTTTGTGTCAGTGCTTGCCCTTTCTCTGACAAAGCAGATAGATCCTCTCGGCTATCTGACGGAATTTGCCTCTCTCTATTTACAGAATATGGGGGTAGCGGCCGAGTCTGTCCGGCAGGGGTTGTTTCTGCCTGATATTACGTTGGCAGGTTCCATGGTGCTGATCACTTTTGCGTTCTTTTGTATTCCCGCCTTTTTTCTGTGGAAAAGAAATCAGAACAGTGTGTTTATTGTTCAGTTGTTTTGGATATACGCCCTGGCGATGTTTTCCGTTTTTCGCTTTGATGCGCAGATGGCGGTCACACTGGGATGGAGTATGCTGGCAGGGCTCGGGCTGTATGGAGCAGTGCGTCTTCCCGGGGAAGATGCCGCCGCGGATAGAGATACATCCGGGGAGGATGATGCTGCGGATCAGGATACATCCGGGGAGGATGAGGAAAAGGGGACAAAAGCGGAAGAAATTTCTGTAGATAACGTGAAAGATATTTCCGCAGATAATATGAAGGATATTTCTGCGAAAAAGACAGGGGAGAATAAAAAATCCCATATTGATCATAAAGCTAACGCCCCTGATGGAGCGGGGGAGAAAAAGAAAAAAGGACAGCCCGCTAAAAAGCAGGAGCAGGAAAAACCTGCCCCCGGTGCGCCTCTTCATAATCCTCTGCCGGTCCCGAAGAAGAAGAAACGTCCTGCTCAGGACTTCGGCTATCAGGTGGAAGAGAAGGATATGGATTTTGATTTTGATATAAAGGAAGAGGATGATTTTGACTGGTAGAATCCTGAAAAAGCCGTATTAATTGATGTTTACAGTGATGAGGAAGTATAGATACCATGAAAGAATCGTTTTAATGATATGTTTAGAAAAATAAATATATGCAAATGCATATTTACTATAGTAAATGCATATGGTATAATTAAGCGGTAGAAAGGATGCGATAAAAATTGAAGATTTCTTATAATAAACTGTTTAATATATTGGAACAAAGGAATATTACAAAAACGGAGTTAAGAGAAAATATAAGAATTTCTACTGCTACCCTTGCGAAATTATCGAAAAATGAACTTGTAGCAATGAAAGTGATTGAGGATATTTGTAATTTTCTAAACTGTCAGCCAGGAGACATTATGGAGATGGAAAAGGAAATTGATAAAACAACATTATTGTACCGGTTGCAGGAAGAGAAACAAATTAGATTAAAGGGTGGAATCTATCACCAGACACAAGTGAAACTTGCGTATAATTCTAATCATATGGAGGGAAGTAAACTTACAGAGGATCAGACAAGATATATTTATGAAACGAATACTATTGGATTAGCGAAAGAACCTGCAAATATAGATGATATTATAGAAACCGTAAATCATTTTCAATGTTTTGATTATGTTTTAGACTGTGCGGAAGAGGTATTAACTGAAAATATAATAAAAAAGATTCATCAAATATTGAAATCTAATACATCAGATAGCCGCTTGGAATGGTTTAATGTTGGAGACTATAAACAACGTTCTAATATGGTAGGTGATTCAAAAACTACTCCACCTAGTAAAGTGAAAAAGGAAATGCAACAGTTATTATTTGAATATCAACAGAAGGAAACAGTTACTTTTGAGGATATCATAGAATTTCATTATCATTTTGAAAAAATACATCCGTTTCAAGATGGCAATGGAAGGGTAGGACGTTTGATAATATTCAAAGAATGTTTGAAATATAACA
>JAAWOG010000124.1 GCA_022799355.1 Lachnospiraceae bacterium
GCGTCCTATGAAATAAAAACGCTCCGCGAGGATAAAGGAATATGGCTGCTGATGCAGCCGCGCTCCGGCGCGAGAGTCCGGCTTGCCGGACTCTTTGTTCTTCAGGACTCCTGTTATTATTTGAGACATTTTTTGGCAATCTCAATAAATTCCAGGGCGTAGGTGGACAGATATGAGTTTTTCCGATGGGCGATGACCAGCTTGTTGTATAAGAGCGGCTCTCCCACGGAGAATACCTGCATG
The DNA here is from genome assembly GCA_022799355.1 of Lachnospiraceae bacterium. Classification (GTDB taxonomy): domain Bacteria; phylum Bacillota; class Clostridia; order Lachnospirales; family Lachnospiraceae; genus 1XD8-76. Next base: position 244 of record JAAWOG010000124.1, read on the forward strand.
GGCCAGAGGAAGGCGGTGTGCTGGACATAGCTTTCGGGGGCAAAGCTGGCGCCCAGTCCCTGGGCGGCGAGCTGGATGCATGTCTGGTTGTTGGAGGTATAAAAGGGCACCGGAGGCTGGATATGATACTGTTCAAAAAGCTGGGCGGCGGCGCGTCCCGTATTCTGGTCAGGAAAATGCAGAATAAAGGGGTAGTCCGCAAGCAGGCTCAGATCCAGCCAGGGATAGCGGCAATGATCCCGGCGTATGGCTTTTTGGGCGGCGGGATGTTCCGGGTGCAGAATAAGCAGTATTTCTTCTATTTTCAGGATTTCGTAATTCAGATTGGGATGGGGCTGCCAGTCGCTCAAAATGGCAAAATCCAGATTGCCGTCTGTCAGCAGCCTGTCCTGAATCAGCCGGCCATACTCGTAGAAATTGATATGAACGCCCGGGTGTCTGCGGTGAAATTCGGGGAGAAACTGAGGGATCAGACAGGTGCTGCGCATGGGCGGCATGGCGATATTCAACTCACCCTTATAGGAAGAGCGCATGTCAGCCAGTTCCTTTTCCCAGTCCTGATGCAGCGTTATCACCTTGCGGGCATATTCCAGATAGCGCTGTCCCAGAAAGGTCAGTTCATAGTGATGTCCGTTTTTGCGGAAAAATTTGCCGCCTGTTTCCTGCTCTAACTTTTGCAGGAATTTGGTCAGGGTAGGCTGGGATATGTAGAGTTCCTGCGCTGCTTTGGTAAGATTTCTGTGTTTGGCAATTGCCAGAAAATACTGTAAACCGATAAAGTCCATAAAACACCTCCAACTATGCACAAATGGAATAATTTTGATTAAAAATATAAATTAGACATATTCTTTCTTTTATACTACACTAAAAACAACGAAGTCGCAATGAGACGTCAATCAGAAAAGAAAGGTTTTAGAATATGAAACAGCAGCTTGAGAAAAGATTTCATCTGTCGGAATATGGAACCACGATCAGAGGCGAACTGTTGGCGGGCGTTACAACGTTTGTGACCATGGCCTATGTTCTCGCAACCGTGCCCAATATGCTGGGGAATGCGGGACTGGACAGACATGTGATGTTGACGGCAATGGTACTTTTGATTGTTTTGACAAGCTGTGCCATGGCGTTTTACACCAATCGTCCCTTTGCCCTTGCACCGGGACTCGGAAGTGTGGGAATCGTAGCGTCCATGATCGGCAGCGAGGGGATCAGTGCCGATATTGCGGCAGGGGTTATTTTCTGGAGCGGCGTTCTGTTTATGGCGATTTCCTTTCTGGGATTGCGGGAGGCGGTTGTGCGGGTTATTCCGGTGAGCTTAAAACATGCGGTCAGCGCCGGAATCGGACTGTTCATCGCCCTGCTTGGAGCAAAAAGCTGCGGACTGATTGTGGCGGCGGAGGGAAAGAACAATCTGGCATTCGGAGATCTGACTTCTCCCACGGTTATCGTTGCCCTTATCGGATTTATCATTATGCTGGTAATGAAGGTGAAGAATGTGCCGGGAGGTATGATTATCACGATTATTCTGACGACCGTTATCGGGATTTTCTTTGGTGTGACAAGACTGCCGGAGAGCATTTTTTCGATGCCGGCAGGTATGGGGGGACAGTTTTTGAAGGTGGATTTTGCAGGCGCCCTTGACTTTGCCTATATTCCTTTTCTGATAGCGCTTTTTGTGCCGGACTTTTTCTCGACCTTCGGAACGGTACTGGGTGTGGGAGCGAAGGCGGGGTATCTGGATGAGGACGGCAACCTGCCGGGGATTGACAAATGTTTCAAAGTAGATGCGGTTGCCACCAGTCTGGGCGCACTCTTTGGCATGCCGAGCATGACGACATATCTGGAATCTTCCGCAGGCGTGGAGGCAGGCGGAAAGACGGGGCTTACCACAGTGTTTACCAGTATATGTTTTGCGCTGTCCGTTTTTCTTTCGCCCCTTGCTCTGATTATCCCTTCGGCGGCTACGGCCCCGGTGCTTGTGCTGATCGGTATCAATATGCTGAGCGGTATGAAAAATATATGTTATGACGAGATGACGGAATACATTCCCGCCTTTTTATGTGTGGCATTTACCATATTTGCCAATAACATAGCAAATGGTATCTGCGTTGCGCTTCCGGCGTACATGATTTTAAAATGGGCGGCAGGAAAACGGAAAGAAATATCACCGGTCATGTATGTGCTTGTGGGAATATGTCTTTTATATTTCGGCACGCTGGTATAAGGACGGATGATGATATATAAGGAGGAAAGTTATGAGTAAAAGACCAATTATTATTGACACGGATCCGGGAATCGACGATGCGCTTGCCCTTGCTGTCGCGCTGTTTTCCGAAGAGTTGGATGTGCGCCTGATTACGACGGTGGCGGGCAATGTGTCTCTGGAACATGTAACCCAAAACACCCTGCGGCTTCTGCGCTTTTTCGGCAAGGATGTTCCCGTGGCAAAGGGGGCGGCGCAGCCTCTGATTGCGGAGTTTGTGGATGCGTCCAATGTACACGGCAAGACGGGGATGGAGGGATATGATTTTCCGGAACCCGGAGAAGAGCTGCTGCTGCAGGAACATGCGGTCAACGCCATGCGCCGCGTCATCATGGAGAGTGAAGAGCCCGTCACACTGGTTCCCATTGCGACGCTCACCAATATTGCACTGTTATTTGCCATGTACCCCGAGGTAAAATCCAATATCAAAGAGATCGTTATGATGGGCGGTTCTGCGTCGAGAGGAAACAAAGGGGTGATGTCGGAGTTCAATGTGGCGACAGATCCGGAGGCGGCGCAGATGGTATTCCAGTGCGGGCTTCCCATTGTTATGGCAGGGCTTGACGTGGGATTAAAAGCACTTGTGCTGCCGGAAGACAGCGAAGAGATAAAGAAGATGGGGAAAACCGGAGATATGGCGTATCATCTGTTTAAGAGATACAGAGGCGGGAGCTTCGGCACGGGACTTAAGATGTATGACAGCTGCGCTGTTGCCTATCTGCTGTGCCCGGAACTGTTTACGGTGGAAGAAACTTACGTGGGGGTGGAACTGCACGGGACCATGACCGCCGGATGTACGGTGGTGGACTTAAAGGGATATCTTCACAAAGAGCCCAACGCCAGGGTGTGTACGGATATAGACGGGGATCGGTTCCGTGTCTGGTTTAAAGAAGCCATTTCAAAATGTATTTAAGGAGGAGAAACTGCTATGAACGCATTTATTATGTATGGGGCGGCGATTCTTTCCGTTGCCATCGTTATTTTGATGCTGATTAAGAAAATGGATATTAAGATCACGCTGTTTGTTATGGGGATCATTCTGATGTTTGTGGGCGCGGCGCTGGGAAGTCCCATCGGCGGCGAGGAGTATGCGGGCACGGGGGCCGTGTGGCTCGATCCGCTGCAGGTACTGGTGGATCAGTTTAAGAGCACCATTTCCGCTGCAGGATTTATCATACTGATCCTGGGCGGCTATTCCGGCTACATGAGCGCAATCAAGGCAAATAATGTGACCGTGAGCGTTATGACAAAGCCCATTGCGAAAATCAAATCCGTTTACATACTGGTACCCATTATTTTTCTGCTTGGAAACCTGCTTTCACTGGTTGTGCCCAGCGCCTCCAACCTGGCGATCATTCTCCTGGCGACGCTGTACCCGATTATGATTCAGTCGGGCATGAGTACGCTGACGGCGGCGGGCATTATTGCCACGACGGCGACCATCATTCCCACACCGCTGGGAAGCGATAATGTGGCTATCGCGGCGGAACTGGCAAATACCGCGGAGTTTGCGGGCATGACAGCCACGGATTATGTATTCGGCTACCACGCGAAGGTTTCCATTCCCACGCTGCTGCTTATGGCTGCGATACATTTCTTCTGGCAGAAATACTGCGATAAGAAGAGCAAAGGCACAGTGAACGATCTGGATCAGGTACAGGATGTGGAGGAGATCAAAGGCGGCGCGCTGTTCCGCACGGTATATGCCATTTTGCCCCTGCTTCCGATTCTGCTGCTGATTGTGGTGTTCGCACTGCAGAAAACCGTCGGTATGGAGATCAATATCAGCGTCGAAGTGGCAACGCTGTTTTCCTTTGTTATAGCTGTCATCTGTGAACTGATCCGGAAAAGAAATGCCAGGGAAGTGCTGGGACAGACGGAGAGCTTTTTCAAAGGAATGGGTGGTTCCATGCCTATCGTGGCGCTGCTTGTGGCGGCAAGCGTATTTGTGGCGGGACTGAAATCCATCGGCCTTATCACGGCACTCCAGAATGCCATGACGGGCGTGCAGGGAAGCGGAATGGGCTTTATACTGCCGCTGATCCTGATTGCGTTGACGGCTCTTATCGTACTTTTGAGCGGCAGCGGCACGGCACTTTTCTTTGCCATGGTTCCGCTGATGGTTCCTCTGGCGGAAGCGGCAGGCATCTCCGTATTTGCGGTATCCGTACCCATGGGGCTGGCAGGCAATCTGCTCCGCGCCGTTTCCCCCGTATCTGCGGTTGTTATGATCGTGGCGGGAAGCGTGAAGAAGGAGCCCCTTGAGGTGGTAAAGAGAACGGCTGTTCCGATGGTTGCGGGAACGGTTATCATGTTTGTACTGTCCATGATCATGTTCCTGTAGCAAGGAGAGAGCAGGGTATCTGTGAGACGTTCCTTATAAAAAAGTATTGTTTACGGCGCCATAGGGTAATATCCTATGGCGTCTCTGCGTTTGGGCTTTTTCAATCCTGTTCCCCGCTTTTGTCCGCTCTATTGGGAACAACACGAACCGCCTGTCCATTCTCCCAACGGAAGTACTCATACTCCTTGATCACTGGTCGCCTTTGCAGCCCTGGTCAGGGCTTTTTCAAAGCATTTGACCATTTCTTCCTCCGATAAATCTTTTGTTTTCAGTCCGTATTCACATGTCGGCATAGAAAAAACTCCTTTCAGCTTATTATCCTGTACCATCCTCCCAATAGGAAATATAAGGGGGG
>JAAWOG010000032.1 GCA_022799355.1 Lachnospiraceae bacterium
AAGCATCGCCGTAGAACATTCCGCGACCCTCGGCAAAGATGTCAACATAGGGGCTTACGCGGAAACGGCCGGCAGTTCATAATCCACACCGCGGGGATCTTTATCCACATCCATCAGGCATAGTATTGTATCATCTACCCTGTGCCTGGAAATATTCCTCTCTTTCGGTTCCATCACATCCTTTAGAAATATAATAAGAATAAAAAATGTTATTCCTGCTATCGCTGCAATTAACCTGTTTCTTCTGCGTTTTCTCTCCATCAGTCAGCCCTCCAAAAATTCTTTCTTTGCCCTATCCCAATCTGCCCTTCTTTCTTCCCACCCATTTGGCAATGATGTGCTTCTTTTATCACTGGAAACCATAGTCATTTCTTCTTTCCATATATCCTCAGGCGCTTTACAGATATATTCCAAGTCGCCTTTATAAAAGTCTCGTTTACCATTAACGGCATACTGTAATGCGAGAAACAGATTATCCTGATTAGCATTCTCAAAATGATCTATATATTCATTAATTGTCATATTGATTTGCAGGTCATCCTTTTGTGTTTTTTCATTCCACTCAAAAAGGGCTACATTTTTGTCTGTGATTCCCCAAAACCATACGGCGGATTCAATCGAATATTTTTTTGCGACAAATTCTGTAGAATTCAATTTTTCTCCATCTATAATTGCCTTATATGTATTATCTGTTACATCTTTCCCCCCTACACGGCTGGTAGTATATTGTTCCAGATAATTTTCTACAATATCTCTTTCCTCACCTTCCGGCAGGATTTCATACAAATACTTCATAAAATTTTCCTGTGTTTCTCCGGTCACATGAATGAGTCCCGCTCCCCGCGTGTTTATCGTATAATCCTTCTTATCAAAATATCCGTCATTATATTTCTCCGTCAAACCCACACCATACTCACACTCTATACCAATCGTACTTAAAAACATCAGTATGCTTCTTTCCTCCGTGATCCCCGCCTCATACATTTCCTTCTGTAATACTTCAAAAAACCTTCCGTCATACCTTTCCTGCAGTGTCGCCATATCCCACCTTTTATTAATATCTTTTAAAGCTTTTTCATTCACATACTTATAAATATATTTCATCTCCTTCATTATTTCTCTTCTCTCCGCCATCTCCCTCCTTATTTCAACAAGGTCTTCCCTGGCTCCTTTTACTTTACCGTCGCCCCCGTCAGGGAACCCCCCTGCCGGCGACAGTACCGGTGCTGGTTCCACCGAAACTTTCTCCGCCGTCAGTTCCTCATCCTCCACCGCTTCTTCCACCTGCAGCACGACCGTAATAATCCCGCCGTACCTGCAAGCGCACTGGCTCTCAAGCGTCAGTGCAGGCGCTCCGTCGATCATATGGTCCTCGCTGGTAAATACCCAGGGGAGGGGCGTATCCGGCTCGCACTTGTTGAACATCACATGCTCCCTTAAGAAAGCCTCTATCTTAACAGCCCTTTTAGCCTGCCTTTTTGCCGCCTTCATAAAAAAGCTGTCTCCCTCCTCAGCCTTAAATTTTTCATCCGCCTCTTTTTTTGCCTGCTCATAGATCTCTTTGGAATTGCAGTCGCCAAAATGCGTCAGGTTGATCTTTACCACATGGTCGTTCGCGTTCAGGACCGGCTGTCCCTGAAAGATGATCCCATGCCCTGTTTTCGTCGAAATATAGTTTTCCATTGTGCCTTCGCTGCATTTTGCCATCATCCCGTACACTACATATTTTTTGTTTTCTTCCATTTATTTTACCTCTACCCTCTGCAGACTTACCCCGTAGGGCCTTCTTCGCAAAATACTCTCTGCCACCGGCAGCGCCACCACAACTTTATACTCCAATATTCCCCCGATCCGGAATACAGGGTGCCCTTCTGCCTTCCTTTCGTCCAATACCAGCCTTTTTAACATCCCGTTATCGTACTTCTCTGCCGATTCGTGAAGGCAGTCTACCCTCTCAAAGCCGGGAACCCAATACATGGGATACCTGCCGCACAGTTCCGATGTCGGAAAGAGTTGCACCCCCTTACATTCCAGCGTTTTGTCATACAGCTTCAAAACCTTTCTCAGCCGGTCCGATACCATATAAGCCGGATCTGTCAGGATATCACATGCCTCTTCTGTCTCCCTTCCGCTGAAATAGGCTACCTTCAGCCTCTCAAGCGCCTCAAAATCCTCTTTTGTCATTTCATGGTTATATTTTTTTCTGTCCAGCTTCATGACCGCCACCGGATTTCTCACATTTTTACTCTGTACAAGTTCAAAATACTCCATACATAACGCCCTTTCTCATCTGACAGCATCCTCATCCGCAGTCTCCCCGGGGGCCTCCGCTCCCCGGCATAAAATCTCAAGCCCTTCCACATCGCATTCCTTTAAAAGCGCTTCAAACCCCGGGCAGCCCTCTATCCTTCCGCCGGCAAACCCGCAGCGGTAAAATTCCGCCGGCTCATAATATTCCTCCATGCCTGCGCCGTCCTCCGGCAGAAAGGATACCTTCTCAAAGGTGCTGCCGCGGAAATCGCATCGGATAAACAGCGCGCCCTTCATCAGGGTATCCCTGACGGTTATATTGTCAAACCTGCAGCCGTCAAAAACACAGTCGTTCATCCGGCACTCTTCTACCTCGCTGCCCTCAAAAACACAGTCCGTAAACCTGCAGTTTTCCATAGCCAGCCCCTTAAATGCTTTATCCTTATAATGCACTGCCGCAAACCTGCGAAAATCCAGTGCTGTATTTTCATCACAGTTGAATACATCCACCTCCGGCAATATGGCATAAATAAGCTTCTGCCAGTCTCTGTATTCCCCCATTCCTATCACAAACGTCTTTTCTTTCCGTACCCGCGCCAGCATCCTCAAATCCAGCGCATCCGCTATGATGTAGCGGAACCTGCCGGAAAAATAATACAGTAAGCTGCGAACAGCGCGCAGTTTCAGCCTTTCCAGTCCTGCCGGGTAAATATACCTTCCCAGCCCTTCTTTTGCGATCGCAGCCTTTAACTCATCTGTCATGATATCCAGGTATCCGGCAAGCCAGGGCGCCGGCATATACCCTGTCAGCACCTCATCCCCATAAACCCTTCCGCCTTCCCCATAGCTGTCGATCCGGAATCCGGCATCTTTATCCCCTAATGAGGTATACAAAAACGAAAGCGCCACCTCCGCCACAGGCACTGCTGATTTCTCTTCCTGCAGCTTTATAATGCCCTCCATGTACCGGCACAGGCAGCTTCTGACATCCCCCGTTATCCCTTCCTGCCTCCTGTCAAATTCCCCGACCGTATGAAGCGCCATTTTCTGAAATGCCGGAGGATAGTAAACCTCCTCAAACATTTCCATATAACTCTCCGCCATCAGCACCCTCCTTCGTTAATTGATCAGCACTTCGCCTGCCGCCAGTGTCGCCGTGTTTTCCGTAAGTTCCAGATAGGCATCCTCCGTACCGATCACCACCTGGTTTGACGCAATGATATGGACATCCTTAGATGCCGTAATGCTTACCTTTGCCTCCGATGAGATCGTTATGTCTTTATCGGAATGAATATCGATCCCATCCTCGTCTGTCAGATTGATAAATATTTTTCCTGACTTTCCGATGATATACATTCCCTCATCCGTTAAAAGGATCTCCTTGCCCCCGGGCGCCTTCCAGCTTTTATTATGGGGATTGGACGGGGGCGATGCACAGACAGAGCTTGCCGCAAAAGCCTCTCCTTCCTCTCCGGAAGGAAAAAATACCAGCACCTCGTCCTCTTCCTCGGGCATGCAGTACCAGCCGCTTCCATCGCTGGAGGAATACGTGGTGGAATAGGGGAACCACCAGTTTCCCCCTGTATCGTACTCCTTATCCACAGAGGTGAGAAACACCTGCACTTTATCCCCCTGTACCGCCTGAACCCTCCCCTTCATCATCTTTCCTGATGCCTGGGCATTTGCTGTCTTTGGCACCGCAATCCCCGCAAAACGGCTTCCGGTCCCTCCTGTTCCTCCCCCGCCGCCTCCCAGCAGCCCATACTTCATCTGTAAAATACCATCCTCCAAAGATGCTTCCACACTTTTGATATTCCTTACCCTTCCGTTGAACAGAACCTCGTCTCCCAGATACGCATATGCATAAGACCGCACTGTTTCGCCGGAAAAATCCTCTGCCATCGCCCCCGGTGATCCTGCAAGCCCTTCCGTATCGCTGCCATAATCAAAAAACGCCGTGTCTTCCGATACCCGCCGGCATGCCGGCGGAAGCCCTACATATATCTGGGATCTTTCCGAAAAAAGGTTGGCTGTCAGCGGGGCATCCAGCCTCGATGCCATTCTCTTCGCAAACTCCCAGTCCGTCTCCCCGTACTGCATGACCAGGGCGCCGATTGCCCTGTCTGAGACCATCATATGCACATCTGCAATATCCTCAATATTCCCCCCTATGGTCTTTTCATAAGTTGCCGCCGTATTCTGATACGTTTTGTTCTTCTTTACAACGTCCGTCAGCCTGCTCGTCGAACAAAGTTCCAGAGTGACCAGACTGTACGCATTATCCTGTTGCAGGGATGTCGCGGCTATTATGCCACAGAACAGCTTTTTCGGCTGCCCCTCCGCCGCAGCAGTAATAAGGATAATGCTTCTCTCATCTAACCTCTGCAGGCTGTCCTGTACAGTCTGCGTATCCGCCTCCCCGACGACTTTTGCCATGGCGTGTTCGTTCGGCACATGCCGAATCGACAGCGAACGAACCTTTTGAAAAGGAAACCCCTCTACTTTGATGTTGAGATACGAAATTGTCTCCATGCCTACTCCTCCTCTATGAAATGAAACGACTGCAGCATCTCCTCCGCGATCACATGATACCTGTCAAAATATTTATAATGAAAGTTGATAAACCCTATCAGCATCCTTCCCTCTAAAGAACTGAAAAACATGATATTATATACGGCATCCGTAACGGTATGAGAGACCAACTCTATATGTGATATGGTATGTTCCCCCTCCCTGCGCACTTTCTGCCCGTAAATTTTGACTTTAGGTCCCATTTTTGCCAGAATCATCTTTGCCAGTTTCCCGAATTCTCCCATATATTCCTCCGGAACCTCATGGCTCGTATAATGAAACCCCGCTGAAAGGTTCAGATATGCATTCCCAAACACTACATCCGGTTTGTTCCCGAGGATATAAATGGCTTTCACAGCCTCCGGCGTAAGCTCCTCAAAATCATCGGGCATCCACATAGCCGCTTTTCCATCTAACAGCACCCGCTCGGAAAACCTTACCGGAACCTTATGGATTTGGACCGTCCCGTCAAATATGGACTGCTTCTTCTCTTCCTCCACCGTCTCCTTCGCAAAACGCTGTTTCTCAAACTCTTCCATTTTTTCTTTTTGCAGTAATATTTTTTCATCCACCTGTCTCATATGCATCTCCTCACTCCACCATAATCTTCCACCGCTTCTTATTCCCTCCTCCTTCCGCCCTCTCCCCGCGCTTTACCTCCTTCAGTATCCTCGCAAGTTCCCGGTAAAGGGCGGCATTGGATATATCCCGCAGCTTCTTTTTATCCCTGTGTCCCACATAAGCCGAGAGCGCCTCTGCACATACCTGCCTCTCCTGCTCCAATAACTGCACACAGAACATCGCGTCAAAATCCGACAGCCCTCCCGCCTCCAGCATCTCCTCCGCAAACGCCTTCAGGATCTCCGGCGACAGAGTGCTCCCGCCCCTTGCCGCATATGCCGCATGGATCGTATTTAACGTATCAAATTCCGTATTCCTGTCCTCGAAATCCTGATACCGGGACCGGAGTTTTGCCCCCTTCTGGAGCTTGAACCTGCACAGCTCAAACTCCCCTTTTCCAAGCTTCTCCTCCTCTGTCAGCGCAAGGCTGATCCTGCGGCTGATAAAGTTCTCCTCCTTTGTCTTGTCGGATATATGGAGTTTCAACACTGTCGTGGTATCTGTCGGGTAATAGGCTGCCGCCATGGGCTCTTTGATCAGGACCATCTCCCCTTCATAAAATACGATACCTTCGTTTAAGATAATGTCATCCTCCGTCGTTGTCAGCCTGCACCCCGACAAAATGCCATCCCCCCAGTCTTTATACAGAAGCTGCCCTGCCAGATAGGCGTGGTCCGACAACGCCTCAAGCATACTCTTCCTCAATATATGCGCGTCCTGAAAAAGCGGGATCGCCTGCCTCATCATAGTCCTCCTCCTTCCTTATTTTGTCCCATCAAAGAAATTCGTCAGCCAGTCCTCTGTCTCGAAGAGAAATTCCTGCTTTGGCCCCAGCATAAGCTTTTCATCCCTCCGCAGGATGGGCACTACGGAAAATCCCCATCGCTCTTCATCTGCCAACACAAAAGCGCGCAGTTCTTTCTCCACAATGGAATCCACATCATCCTGGATGATTTCTCCCCGGTATTTTTCTACAATCTCTTCCGCCGCCGCCGGTTTAAACTTTTCCCTGCTGAAAGAACAGTTATACTTATAGCGCTGCCTGCCGCCCGCATCTTTCAAAAACAGCTGCAGTGTCAGGTCTGTCATATTCCTCGAAATATATCCCCATGTCTGCCCCCTGTCCAGGCTGCGGATCAATACCCTCTCCTCCCCCGTATGGGTGAACGCGGTCACGACATAGGGGAATGCAGCCTGCTCGTTTACGATCGTGACATCCGCATAGCCGAAGCGCCGGTCCCTGATATACCTGATCGCCCCGTCCAGGCACATCAGCTTCAGCCCGTGCTCCTCCTCCCCTGCCCGACTCCTCCGGGAAGACTCGATGATCCTTCCCGGGATAAATTCTTTTAATGCCTCCCTGAACAGCCCGATCTTACAGGACTGCCCGGTCAGCCTCATGATCGAATACCTCTGCAGCTCATCCCTCTCATAGGGCGCCTCGATAAAGCGTTTTACGATCCGGTAGACATCCCCTTTGAGCAGGCGGCCCAGCTGGCTGATACTGAAACTTACCGCCGGAATGTCTTTCAGCATCCGCAGTTTCCCGTTGTCATATACGGAGAGCTTAAACCGCTCCGCCTGCACAAAAGCAGCCTGCTCCTCCTGCGCCGCCTTCCCGGGAAACGTGCTGCCCACCGCCACCCGCAGCGCGTCCTCCCTTCCGTAAAATGCCTTTTTCACTTCCTCCGCCAGCCCGAACAAAAAGTAAAAATTATTTTTTACCGCAAAATAGTCCGCATTGCTTTTGTGCTCATAGTCTTTGAACCTGGTAGGGACCACTGCCTCGGCACGCCGGTACTCTTCCTCTAAAAGTCGGTATACCTTATCTGCCCCTTCCCGGTCGATCCTGCGGTAAATATCCGTGCCGATATCTTCCATGATATCCCGCAGGGAATACTCACCTGCCCCCTCAAGGCTCCGTACCATGGCTATCTTTAACAATTCCATAATGCGGTAGGTCAGGTTGTTTCCGCCGAAATCCGTATCACCGTTTTCGTAAGCCGTCGCAATACGGATGCGGTAGGCGATCCTCTGGTCAAAGATGGTAAAACGGCTGGAGGAAAGATCTGTGGTCCCGCCGCCGCAGTCGATGATCAGCGCCTGCAGCTCCCCGCCGTTATGAAACCTTCGCTCCGAAATCAGTTCCGAGATGGAATTGTAGAGCACCGCCACACCCTCATCCAGCATGTCCTCCCCTTCCATGATCCGGTACTCCGGAAATATCTCTTTGTAAAGGCGGGCAAACAGCCCTTTCTGTTTCACCGGCGCTGAAATATGGAGGCTCGTAAAACGGCACTTGAACCGCTGTGTGGCACAGGATATGACATACATAAGAAATGCCCGGATGATCTCCTTCCGTTTCACATAGCAGCGCCTCCCGCTTCCGTCCACCAGCTCCTCCTCTCTCTCCGGGTCGCTGATCCAGCGCTTCATATCATAAAAGACGCAGAATCCCTCATCGATATAGCTCGAACGGAACAACTCCTCCGCCTGATAGCCAAAGACATACTTAACCTCATCCCCCTGGATATGCAATACCCCTGCCACAGAGGGAAGGACCGGCGCCTCCTCCCCGCCCCCTTTAGGAAACATCACATAATTCGCCTCATTCTCCTTAAGGCTCCCTCTGATCGGGTCCCCCTCCATCCGTTCCACATATGCGGAATCCAGGTAGATCCCTGCCGTCGTATTCGTCGTCCCGAAATCGATGGCGAGGGGCATATCCATCTCCATCAGCTCCCGTATCTGGAAATCCATAACCGGCACCCTGTAGAAATTTAAATGTTCCGGCTCTATTTCATAGGCTTCTTCATACAGCCGGTATATCCAGTCCGACTGTCTGCGGTCCATACAGTACAGCTGATAGCTTTTAACAGGGGCATCCTTACACGGAAGTTCCGCGGATCTTGTCAGGTACAGTCTGTCCTTCTGCCCCTTCATCTGCCGCACCTGGAAAATGGCGCAGACCTTTCCTCCGCTGACTAAAAGGGCATTGGTGTCCACGATCCGGGGCATATAGCCGATCGTAAACCCGTCCGCACAGGTGATGGATATCCCTTTATAGGCAATGATCCGGGCACAGCCGCGCACCGTCTCGGGCAGTATATGTATCTTTGCCTCCCCGAGCAGCCCCTCTATGCGCTCCATTCCCTTTTCACTGTATTTTGTGATAAACAGTTCCTCTTTCTTTCCCCGAAACCGCATGATCTGCCGTATCAGCATATCCCTGTCAAGGGGTGCCTGGATGCCGTTGATGATCCGCTCCCGCCAGCAGATGTCCCGCAGCTGGTAGGTTGTCATCAACTCCAGCTCCTGCCTGCTGTAACTGCACCTCTCCTCCACTGAAAGGTTCTGCTTTAATGTATAAGTATATTTATCCATAAACTGCCGTCCTCTCCTCTCCCGCCTGTCAGTACAATGCCGTCTCATCCATCCGCATTGCTTCCTCCATGCCGATCACGCCAAAATGGTACTGCCAGAATATCCTGAGCGCAAAGCCCACCGGCAGGAAAAGGTCCTGCACAAACTCCATGGCGTCCTCTTTCCTTTCCGTCTTTTTATCGCTCAGGTATAAAAGAAGCTTCTTTGGTTCGTTTTTCATCTGGTATAACACAGCCTCCGGGTGCAGGATGCGCACCGCCCGCCTGAATATGCCCAGGGAAGAGCCCGTTTCCATCTGTGCCAGCAAAAGTGCCGCAAGGCGCCCCTGTTCCTGATACTCTACCGCCCCAAACTTTTCCGCCGCCCCCTTCCAGAATACGCCTCCTTGCAGCTCTTCCAGTATCCTGTGGATATAGACATCCCTTTTGCTGAGCCCGTGCCGCAGGTCCGTAAAAAGGAGCTCGTGCAGCGCCGCATCCGTAAAGTATGCCCGAAACGCCTCAAACTCACCCTCTTTGAGCCCCATTACCTCCGCTGGCGCCAGTATCTCCTGAAAGATCTCCGCAAACCGATAAAGCAGGTTCAGTTCGATTGTCCCTGCTCCCACCTGCTGTTCATTGATGCAGGGGAAAGACTGTTCAAAGAACGGGCTGTATTCCTCTGCCTGCCTGAATAACATGTCTTCTTCCTTTTCTCCCTGCTGCACTGCACGCAGTACGATGTCCCATAAAAAATTCATGTCCCACCTCCCTCTGCAAGCCTCCCCACGCAGTGGTATTCCGGAAAGATCTTCTGTATCTGCGTCACCAAAAAACTCATGATATCCTCATTCAGGTAACATGCCGGATCTTTTGCCTCAAAGTCAACCACCAGCACTTCCCCACTTACACCTGTCCGTATCTCATCCTGCAAAAAACCGTCCATATTGTAGTTTCCCGCCATACACTCCATGGGAACATTTTCGCAGATATGAAATCCCAGAAATGTCACATATTCCCCATAGTCAAAGGACTCGATCAGCCGTGCCATCTCCCCCTTTGTTTTGATGCTCTTTTTAAACATTTCCGTTATGCTGCCGGAAAAGCTTTCTTTGTACCTGTTTGAAAGGACGGGATATAGGTAATTCTCCTTCCCCGGCTCGCTGCTCACCTGATACAGGCGCCATTCACAGGGCACGTTCTTCGGGGAAGTGATAAACAGGTCCCCGCCGATACGTCGAATATTAGTAATCTCCATATCTGTATTCTGCACTAAATACTCACATTCCGGATGCAGACTGCGGGAAAATATCTGATGCTCATAGTTGACTTTGTCAATACAGGGCTCCGGATAACTGCCTGTCTTTACCGTCAGCGTCTCAAGATTCCATAACGGCACCATATCATACCTGATGCACCCGTCATATTCCTCGAAATCCGCCCTTGCCTCCAACACCTCCTCCTTTCCCTTCATCTCTTCTGCCCCGCACAGATATACATCCAGCATCTTGGCAAGATATGCAGTGCACACTGTAAACCACGGCTGGCAGTTCGCCCCGAAAACATCATACAGAGATTCGACCATATCCATATATTCCTGATTTCTCCGCAAAGCAAAGGAGGCCTGGTATTTACCACTCCCTGTCTTTATAGTTCCCCGGAAAATCCGTTCCTTTTGGCATGCCAACTCCCGGATCTGTGACGCGCTCCCCTGAAAGAATACGGTATATAACTTCATCTCCTTATTTTTTGCCAGTGTCTCCCGGATTTCCTGACAGTTGATTTTCGTATTCCTGATATCCGCAGGGCGCATGGGATGCATAAAAGTATCTGTCGCATCGTAAAGCTTTTTCTCTGTCATCGTCATACAAACCGCATATTTCTCTTGTGAAAAGCCCCTCTCCTCCAATATCCGCTCCTCCAGTCTCTCATATGCCTTCCGGTTGTATTCATACAGGGAAAGCAGAATATCCCCGACTATTTTTTTAAACAGCCTCCTCTCATCCAGATCCGTGATCTCCATCATGCGTTTTTCTAAATACGCTTTCATATCAAATCCCTGTACATTTTCCATCTTTTTATCTCCCGCACTTTAATCGCCCGCCGGCTCTTCCTTCTGTTTTTCTGCCTCCGCTGCTTTTTCCGCTTCCGCAACCTTCGCCGCTTCTATCCCGGCTTTTATGTCCAACGCATCCATCTTCCGGGAGATTTCGTCTACCTTATCCTCCATTTTCAGGGAGGCATACACATCCTTTGCAAGAAGACAGTATTTTTTTGCCGTCATATAGTCTCCTATATCCGCTGCTTCCTGCGCCTGCTGCTCATACTCCTCTGCTTCCTGCTTCTGTAAATCCCTCTCCCTTATCTTCTGCTCTACGGCATTTTGTTTTTCCTGCGCCGCCGCTGCCTGAATCTCATCCTCCATACTACCGTAAGTCTGCTGTGCCGAAGCATAATATACCTTTGCACTCTCATAATCCCCCTGCGCAAAAGCTTCGTCCCCTTTCGCTATATAGTTGGCTCCGGACTCCTGTTGCGCCAGCTGCTTTTTTATCTCTTCATCCTCCGCCTCTTTCTCCGCCTTCTGGTCCGTATACAACTTTTCCAGGGCATCCATAGCACTGGTGCGCCCCTCATCAAAGTAGATCCTGCCGGCAAGGGCTTTTGCCTCCAAATATTTTTCCTCCGCCTTGCTATATTGAAGGTTGAGCGCTAACACATCTCCCAGGTTGATCAGATCATAGACCGAAATATAATTCGCTGTTAAGGCAAGCCGCTCTTCTATATAATCCATCCCCACATTGTCCGTATACCTGGAACGATTCGCCGCTTGCTGATAGCCTTTCTGTGCCTCCGCATACTTTTTGCCATCCAATTGTTCCTCCGCCGCAAGGACTGACTCAATCAGTTTCTGACAGTTCCCCAGTTCCTTCCGCATCCCGGTATCTTTCAGTTCCTCTGCCAGCGCAAGAGCATCAGCACACCTCTCGCCGGCGCGTACATAATTATCCGACTGAATATACTCAATGGTATCCGTATATCCCAGTTCCATTTGTTTTTTCTTCTCCATTTTCCGGTTATGGCGCACCACAAGCACCACTGTTATAATGCTAAGCATGATAACGATCGGTATTGCTGCCATAAGTATCCTGCGGATTCGGCGTTTTTTATTGGGATCTGTGAATACCTTGTTGATAAACAAGGTGACAAAGGTATATTTACCGAGATTCTCCGGTTGCCTTGACAAAAGCATCTCTTCCACATTGTCAACCAGTTCCTGCGGATCATTAGACGCTTCTGCAAATACGTCCCTCAGCTCTCCTTCATCCACATGCTCCCAGATGCCTCTGGTATACAGGGCCAGCGCATCCGTATTTGTCAATTTTATTTTTTTGGATATAAAAGGATGAAACTCCTTTGCCTGCCCGAGGTAGGCGTACAGGTTATTTCTCTCCTCATGGTCAGATACCTTGTCAGGCTCCACCCGCTCTTCTTTCACAAGATCCGCCGTCAGGGACTGGTCAGTGGACTGCTGCCTGATAAAACCATTGTGGTACAGGCGCAGGCGTATATTTCCTGCCTGTCCATACCGCAATTTTACATAATTGGTAAGCACCACCATAATGGATGCCTTCAGCCTCATCCTGCTCTTTGCTTCTAAAAGTGCCTTGTTCGCCGCTTGCAAGCAAGAGAGCATAGTACGCCTGCCCATGGACGGCGCCTCAGAAAACGCACTGACTGCCGCCGCTACCGCAAGCTTTGCGCTCAAAGCATCCGCCTGGTCATCGATTCCGTCCGCGATTACATAACAGGCAAAGTCATCCAGTTCTACAAAACCGAAATAATCCGTATTTTTTAAATCATGATCCGCTTCTGAAGTAAAAGCTGTTTTAAACTCCGCATTCTGTTTTCTCATCTACGCCCTGCTCCCGTTCCTATCCCGAGGAGGATGATGCTGGCATTATCTTTGTCCTTAGCCGGATTTATATTTACCAGCTCGATCACATCAAACGCTTTTCTCTGACAACTTTCCGCCCTCCCGAGGGCCTCCTCGATCTCCTTTGTCCCCAGCAGTTCATATACTCCATCACTCATCAACGCCACGATATCTCCCTCTTTCAGCCTGATGGGCGCATCAAAATATTCGATATCCCGAAAGCCGTCCTGCCCGAGGTAATTATAAAGCCTCCTGTTTTCTAAAAGGGCGAGAGCATCTTCTCTTGAAATGGCTCCTTCTTTAAACTTCTGCTCCGCCAATACTGCCACTGTATGCCCGGATGATACCGGCACAAGGGCTCCCTCACGAAAGACACAGACCTTTACATTCCCTACAAGCGCATAATATAAAAATCCCTTCCGGATCATAGCGCATCCCGCGCTGGCAGAGCCTCTTCTTTCATCTCCAAGCACTTTCAAAATTTCTTTATTGGCACAGTGAAACGCTTTCCTGAAATAATACTGTGGATTATTAAAGGCATTATAGTCCTTAAAAATATCTGCACAGGTATTCACTGTGATCCGGCTGGCAATCCTTCCGCCGAAAGCCGTCCCTGCTCCGTCCGCAAGCACCGCCATCACGCCAGCGTCCGTCCTTATGATTTCCCCTTGGTCCTCCTGGACTTCCCTGCTACCGATGGTCATGCTGATCCCACCGTCCACATCATTTCCTTTCTGCTTAACGGGCCGGCGGATAAACAGCTTCGCAGCCTCCAAAAGCAAGATGCAGCCTGCCATCAGGCAGATTGCTAAAAAATATATATCCATAAGCACCTCCGCCCTTATTCCGCTTCGTTTCCCCACATAAAGTTCATTCCGCAGAACGGGATAAATACAAAGGTGGATTTTCCCAGTTCAATCTTGTCATAAGCATTGAGCGACGTCGGTACATATACCGCATCCTCATTCAGATATACCAGCCCGTTGGAATCTCCCGGCAGGAGTACCGTTTCTTTCTTTTTTGGATCAAAAACGATAACCGCATGGTTGCGGCGGGATATTTCATTGTCTCCAAGTATTTGGATATCCATATCATCCGCCCTTCCTACAAAATTTTTGCCGGATACAACCTTATAATCCTTTCCC
Organism: Lachnospiraceae bacterium; assembly: GCA_022799355.1. GTDB lineage: Bacteria > Bacillota > Clostridia > Lachnospirales > Lachnospiraceae > 1XD8-76. The sequence continues at coordinate 13,887 of JAAWOG010000032.1, forward strand.
TGCCTGGGCCCGGAGATACATACGATCCAGCCGCATACCGGCTTGATATCCTCCCGAAACAGCGCCTCTTCCACATCGATATCCGATTGTCGAGTCTCCTTTTTTTCCGGCGTTTCGGTCTCTAAGTTACAATACGGGCACACTGTCCCATAACGTTTTCTACTGAACATATGCCCATTCTGGCACCGAATTAAGTTTGAAACCGTATCTCCCATTTCTCATTTCCTCCGTAAATTTAATATGATGCATTTATATAAGCTGAAGCCTTGTCATCCCGATATGGATAATATCCCCCTTCTCCATCCTGCATGGCTTTCCATAAGCGATCCTGTATTTTTTTCCATCCCTTTTCTGCACACTCACGCCGTTTTGTGATGAGATATCCTCTATATACCAGTTATTGCCGGAATAATTAAGCACCGCATGTTCCACGTCTATCATGCCCGCATAGGCTGTCTGGTCCAAGTTTACATTTACATGGTTCTCCCCTGTATCCCTGCCGATCACCAGTCCGTTTTTACCGTAAATATTCCAGCTCGTAATCCGCTTCCCCTCTTCATCCAAAAGCACCAGTTCTGTTGGCGTCCTCTCCGGGGCACGCTCTGCCGCCGGTGCCTCAAAAGCATTTATATGACTTCTGCCGCCGGCTACCGCCAGCATTAGGTGCAGCGCTCCGGCAGCCACCGAGAAAATGATCCAACGCCGTCCCTCATCCCATCCAAGCCGGCTCCAAAAAAGAAGCGCTACCGCTATAAATAAAATTGTAATGATCAGGTTTATCTTTCTTTTCATGACTGCCTTTTAATCCCCATAAATTTATCAAAAATATCTGACGCATCCAGCGGATTTTTTGTCCCCTGTCTCAGCCTGTCTTCGTTCACAATATCCTTCGTATCCGGATTAAATCCGAAGAAATTCTCAAAGCTTCTGTATACATTCTGAAAATCCACTGGATTCACATCCGGCATGGAGTCATGAGTCTTTGCCCTTTCTACATTTTTTTCCTGAAACCCCCGGCTCCTCTCCTCATCATATGCCCTGCGCTTTTCCGGATCGGAAAGGATGCTGTATGCCTCCGATATTTCCCGGAACCTCCGCCCGCACTCTTCATCCCCCGGATGCATGTCCGGATGGTACCTTTTCGCCAGCTTTCTGTATACCGTTTTTATCTCTTCCTCCGGCGCATGCGAGGATACGCCAAGCACCTGATACCAATCTACCATCTTTATTTTCCACCGCCTGTTTCTCTTTTTAAAAAAGGCATGTCCCCAACGGACATGCCCTTCTCCTGCGTTTCGGTAACCATCAGGCTCCTACATACCCGCCTTCAATCTGGATCGTATCCAGCTTATCTTTTTTCTGTTTGATTACGATCGTAAACACGCCTGTCCCGTCGCTGTTTGAAAAATCTTCTTTATAGTCGATCACAAACGCCCTGGGGAAGCTGTACTTTCTCTCCACTACACCGGCGCTGATAATCTCCACCTCAACCTGCCTGTACGCAGCCGCATCTTCTGCCGGGACCATGGACCATTTTCCCAACTGAAGCGTGCTGTCAAAAGGATCGCCGTCTGTTGCCACCAGTATCTTACCGGATATTTCCAGTGTACAGCCCACATCCTTCGTCCTGGCATTGGAATCCAACGGGATATCTGTGCGGAACTTTACTTTCTGTACACACTCCTTCGCAACCTCAAAACTGTTTGCACCATTAACCGTTACTCTTAATGACATTTTTATGTTCCTCCTTATGCTCCAAATCCGCCTTCAACTGCAACCATCCTGGTCAGGTCCTTCTTCTGCTTTACATGCAGGTAGAATTCGCCAACACCGGTCTCATCGTCAAGCGACTCCTCGTATTCCATCACAAACGCATTTGGCAGGGTTACTTCCCGCACGATTTGTCCCGCTGCCACCACATTCACTTTTACATTCCTGTAAGCGTCCGCGCTCTCGCTGGGCACAACGCTCCATTTTGCCATGTTTAAGGTTGCATCCTGCGCCTCCGCTCCCAGTGAGAACAGCATTTTTCCCCAGATTTTCAGCGTAGCGCCGTTATCTGTCGCCCGCGCATTGGAATCCGCCGGGATCTCCGACTGAAACTCCACTCTCTTCACACACTGTTCAGTCAGGCTAACCGGGCCTGAACCATCAATTGATACTCTGAATCCCATAATTCATTCCTCCTGTTACAATGATTTTTACCGAATACGGCTCACGGCAGACGTGCCATGTCCCTATTCCCTTTACTGTGCATGAGAAGTCAGACGGTTTATCTGTACTTCCAGGTTTCTTGGACTGCCATTAAAGGAGATCGTCAGTTCACAAATCCCTGTCGTCTCATCGATCGTATACTCCAGGTTATCTCCTTCCCTGATGATCGCGTTAATGCAGTCCTTTTTCGCCAGCCACCGACTCTTCTGGCTCTTCGGGTTAGTGGAGAAGAAATTCTTTAAATTGTCTTCCTTGAAATCCCCTGTCACATACCGGAGTATCCTTTCTATATAAGTAGTGACCTGCGTTTTATATACCGGTTCATATGTCGAATGCTCCGAATCATATAAAAGATTTCTCGCCTTATAAACCGTTATATTCGTGATTGCCGCACCATTTAAAGATGCGTTCTCCGACGCAAACACCCAGCCGAAATTCTTCTGGTTGATCTGTGTCTTGATCGTATTGGTAAACCCTGTGATCTCCTTGGGCATGGTAGTATATGCCATCAGAGAGTTATTCCCCGCCTCGATATCAAATCTGACACCGGGTAATTCTAAATCTGTCTTCACTTTATTCACTGCAAAATGGTTCTTTATGTATTCCGGACACTGGCACGCCGCGCGGAATCCTGCCGCCACATACGCGCCGTTGATATAAACACCCTCGATCCACAGCCTTACCACATCTTCTTTTTCTTTTGACAGCTCCACGCCCTCCTCCTTCGTCATATGCATTTTACTGTCAAGGATAACGCCGGATTTATTTTTGGGCAGTACTGTAAAATTCGGAACTACCGGTATCGCAAACTCACTGTATGTTTTTCCCATCAACGGCTTGCAGCGCTCAATTGCTTTTTCGATTCCCTCTGCCGCTATGGCATTAAATGTGGTCTCCTCCCTGTTCTCAAAAGAAAAGAAGGTTTCAACCCGGTAATCCTTCAATACGTTGAGCAGCGTAGATAAAGATTCCATACTGTTTACATCCGTCCCGGCTTTCTTCACATTTCCCTGGAACCTTTCCCTGTGGATCTTATTGGTAACATTCTGGTTCCAGGATAAGTTTGGATAAATCGCATACCAGAGCGTATCATTAAAATTATTTTTGCTGTTCGTCGTATTTAAGTATGTGATCAACCGCGGAATGTTGGAACTCTTTGCCAGCATCTCCGGTGAGATATTGACAATCACCAGCGCAGGCGCCATCCCCTTCGTTCTCGTCTTATACTGGTCAAAGAACATCCTGATCCCAAGCAGCTTCTCCACCAGGGGTTTTACAACTTTGATAAAATTATCCTTTGACGTACGGTAAAACTCCAGATAAGAATTGTAATTCGCCACCTCTGTTTTTACATCTACTTTTGTCTGGTTCATCCCGGTCAGAGGGCAGAATGTCCGTACCACAAGGTCTTGTACATAATCACTTGGTTTTTCCACGCTGACAGACTGATAATCATCCTTCAGTACTTGTGCAAGCCCCGTCATGGTATTATCTTCCAACACCGCCAATCCCACGCTCTCTTCTTTTGGTGCTTCCAGCACTTTCAGTTCACCGTTTTCTGCCATCGCAAGGTAACCGGCAACCACTCCCTTTCCGCTGTCCGACTCATCCCCGGCGCCTAACAGGAGTCGGGTTTTGATATCCTCTATCGCCAACGGAAGCATCGCCATAATATTATTGTAGTTTTTGCTGGCGTCCTCAAATAACAAATTCAGCTTATCCCCCAGGTCCAGCTTGGCGGGATCTCCCTCTTCCAATTCCGAATATTTTTTATAATTGTACTGTATCTCCTTGCGGACCTGCCTGATGTCCTCCATTACCTTCTTTGGGGAGATCATCTCGAGGAGCTTCTCAAAATGAAACTCTACGTTCAAAAGCCCCTGGGATTTTCTGGAATCCATCACTGTGAGGATTGTCTTAAAGAAACTGTCATAGTCGTTCAGGTTGATCACTGTCAGCATGGATTCAGGAATGTTTTCCGGGCGTTCCAGCGTATACCTGACCGACTGGGAGCCCGCGTCATAAAATGACCATACCCGCGGCTCAAACTTACGCTCCATCTCTTCATAGCTGCGGCATTCCAGATGCTGGTTGATCTCCCGCATTTTGTCATCATCCAGGCTGTCCAGCCCCCTTACGTCCCCCACCAGCGTCAGCAGGTCCATCTTATCGGGATTCACCACATCCAGAAGCAGTGTCCGATTTGTTTGGTTGATTATTTCCATCTTTCACACTCCCTTACTTTATATTTTGAAATAGTTAACCTGCCCATCCGGCAGGCTTCATGCCACATTTTCCGATATGCTGCCTTTTACTGCACATACTCACTTTACCCGGGCTATGCCATCTCGGAAGGTTTTAAAACTTTATATTGGAACGTCAGTTCACTCACCTCATCCTCAAACGCGATATCCACCTTCGCTTCTTCCGGCAAAGGATAACTCCTTTTTTTCATCAGTATCTCCCCACTCTTCATGATGCAGCAGTCTGACTGGTTCGTCAGTATTACGCTCTTACCCTGCCCGGAACTTACATAAATCCGGTCAGCGCCTTCAAACTGCTCCCTCACCCCACAACTCTCAAGAATCTCTGCAAAAGATATCACCTTTCCGGAAGGAAGTCGGAACAAATCATAGGATAATGGGGCAATATCATAACCTGATGGAGCCCTGGTGATATAAATATTCAGCTTTCCTACATAGCTGGACTTTCCTGGGGCCGGGCGCCCATCCTGTACGAAACGTACCGCCGCCTTCTGCGTTTTGTATGGCCTTCGGAAGATCAAAACCGCAAGGATGCCTGCTATAGAAGCCGTGAGGATTCCATAAAGCGCGTAAGGTGGTTCCGGTTCGGGCTCCGGAATCGGGCGCAGCGGCGCTTCCTCCAGTTCTAACAGGACATTACTCACAGCCAATACATTTACCGGAAGCGCGGAACAGTCAAAACTCACTTCCCCTCTCAGGCTTTCTTTTACATCCCTCCGATCCGTCAGTTTTCCACCTTCGATGGGCATTTCCTCAAATGCCCCTCCCACTCTGACGCCGATTTTTCCATGTGTAAAATATTCTTCCGTCCAAAGCCTGATATTTTCATTATCCGCGTCATAAAACGTATATTCTATCAGTGCTTCTCTCTCATACCTGAGCGCTGTCCCATCAGAAGGCTCCCTGTCCTCATAGGTTACCTTTACCTTTGGTATCACCCGGTATTCCGGGATCAGCATGATCCGCACCTGGCTTCCTGCAGTTCCCGCAAAGCCGATCTCGAGCTTGTCATCTTTCGGTTTGCTTATTTCAATCAGGGAATACCTCTCACCTGTTATTTGACGCGCTCCCTCTGACTTAAAATTTGTTTTGACATTCCGGATCGGCGCATCACTCGTTAGCAGCACCCGGACCGTATCCGCATATAAAAACGGCAGTTCAACCTGAACTTTTTCCGCTTCTCCATCCGCATCTATAATAGATGCCCTCATCTGCTTTATCCCGAAACGGTCAGTTAATACGGATTCCATCACCTCCGAAAGCCTAAGCGCCTGGGGAGTATAATAAATGCCTCCCCCTGTTGCGGATGCCGCCTGAAAAACAGAGTTTCCCGTATCCTCCATCTCTTCCCCCAGCCCTGCCACATGGATCGTGATCCCCTCTCTGGCTGCCCGCTCTTCTGCCTCCTGATATACCCTTCGGGATAGTTCTGTACTCTCCTCATCCTGCATTAGTACTTCCCCATCAGAGAGCATCACAATACTTTTTTTATCTGCCGGGGAATACTCCAGAATCTCCACCGCCCGTAAGAGCCCTGCCCCCGCATTGCTGTAATTTTCATACTTCACATCACGGGCTGCTGCCATGATCCGGTCTCTCGACATATTATCCACAAGGGGTATGTCTGCACAAACATTCGTATTATATGCCACGAATCCGGTTTCATAATCCGTGGGCAGGCTGTAGATAAGCTGTGCGATACTATCCGCAGCATATCCGAGCGGATCGTTTGTTTTCATGCTTCCGCTGGCATCTAAAAGAAATACAACAGCTTTTTTATCTGCAGCCACATCTTCTTTTGCGCTTGCCATACATGGGAAAAGCAGAAAAAATATGATGCACACAAATACGCCCGCCGCATTTTTCATTTTGGTACTCCTTAGCCTTTTTGTCATATTTTATCGAAAAAAGTATTTTCCTGTAAATATCTGGAAGACAATGTGACATTTTTAAACAAAAATGATCGTTTTTTTGATCATTTATCCTCAAAATGTGTACATTTCACTTTCAGCTTCCACAACTTTCTGAAGCATAAGCATATATAAAGTTATTTTGAGAGCCTCTTTGTCATTTTAAAAGAAAAATCCCCCGTCTCCGGGGGATTCTCTGTAACGTCTTTGCAGGCAGTTTATTATACTGTCTGCTTTCCAAACATTTTGATATATTCCTGCGCCATCTGCAGCGACACATTCAGTTTCTTTTGTAACCTCTCCAATATATCATTTTCAGAAAGCCCAAATTCAAAGCCTGTTTCAATAATTTCTATCGCTCTGCCTTTTTTCACCTTTTGCTTCATTTTCTCTTGCAATTTCATCAAACATAGTACACATATCAAAGTCTCCTTTCTCAGATAATGCATCCAAAACGGTCCATCCCTGCCTCCCTTTCATCTTTCAAGGTATAATTCTCAGTAGCTCTGTTGCAGAGAGTTTCATTGCCCCAGTTTTCCCAGTACCGCTAAAACAGTGTTCAGCCCCATTCCCACCGTCATGAAATACGGCAGCCGGATATCTCCGGCTGCCGCCCATATAGTGATATAAAGGATAAAAAAGATGATAGAATCCCAAATCTGGCGGCGTTTAAAAAATAAAACTTCTTCCTGATCCAGTTTTCTGTTTTGATGCTCCACCGGGGTAAGCCGCCACATCAGGCATATACCCGCCGCCAGAAAAAGATGCACCTGCCACGGCAGTACATACCGAAATCCGTCAGCCAGAAAAAGTCCTGCCGTAATCGCCGTACAGGAAAAAACATAGCAGCCCATCCGCGTTTTTGCGTGAAAGCCGCCGGTATTTCTCCTGAAAAAACTTAGTATACCGAAAATAATAAGAAACTCCGGTATTTTTTTCATGACAGCCGCTATCAGCATATAGGTGGAAATGTGCGCCGCCTTTAACAGCATGACCTCCACACCGAATTTATATGCCTCCGCCTCCGTGTCATCTATCGCCTTATCTGCCAGCAGGCAGCTTACGATTTTATCAGTCAGCTTATGAACAATGCCTTTCACGATTTTTCCTTCCGTTTTTCATCTGTTTCACCGACTCTGGCATATGGGGCTGATAGCCAATAATACAGCATGCGCTGTCCTTCTCTTTTTCAATAACTTTTCCTGCTATTTTTGCTAAAAGGTCTGATGCTTTTTTCATTGGACACTCTCCTTTTATTTTTTTGTCATATTCTATAATAAAAGGAACCTTCCTGTAAACGGCGAAACCACAATGTGTCAATTTTATGCATATAATGGTCATTTTTATGTCATTTAAAGTCGAATTTTGACACATTTTAAAAAAAACAGGGCTCTTTAAGTCCTGCTTTTTATCTCCTGTCCTTTCATATTCAACCATATTTCACATATTAATTTGTTTCCTTTATCCCTGTAATCTATCGTTCCGCAATAGGTATCCACACATTTTTCTATATTCAAAATCCCAATTCCTTTTTTAGATACCGCAATCATCCCATTCCGAATCGGGACCGGCTCATCGACACTGTTTTCTACCCGAACAAGCAACATATCATTACACCTGCTCAAAAATAACCGGATATATTTTTCACCCCCACAGTTTCCAGCAGCTTCCACTGCATTATCCAGAAGGTTTCCAAATAAAGTAGTGATATCTATAGATTCCATAAAGTTTACATCGGCCGTCGATACATCTATCTCAAATGAAATCCCACACTGTTCTGCCGCCCTGATCTTGTCAATCAGCAGACAATTCAGGATCGGATTATTGACATATCTCATAGGCATCAAAGGTTTTAACATTTCATTGATCTGTCTTGTATAATCTAATGCCTCCCTCCTGTTCTCCCTGTATAATGTCTCAATCACGTTGATGTGTTTTTTTACATCGTGAAGTACGGATAATGCTCTTGTGTATGTTTCTTTTTGTATCTCATAATTCTCAAAGCGCAGCTTTTCCTGCTGATGCATCATATCATTCTGCAGTTTATAAAAATTTCTTTCATCCAGGTATTTCATAAAATAGAGCAGAAACATATTGGATAATACAATACTTCCCATGACAACCATCAAAAGGCGCGGATGCTCTTCGCCAGAAATAGAAGCGGTTGCCAAAACATTTACTGTACTGTAAAAAAACATAGCTAAATAGATAAAATACTGGAAAGTTGTACGAACCATCCTTCTCCGCCACAGCCGCACGAACAATACATAATAGAGAAAGAGCATAACCGCTTTTGAAAAAGTATATTCTATGCTTCGCAAAAGCTGCGGATCTGCTGGCATAATCCCCAAAGTGTCCATTATAAAATCAATGAAATAAACACCTACTGCTTCTGTCACACCAAGTACCGTAAAAAAAGCACCTGATTCAAATATCCTCATAAGCCTACTAACATTCTTTCCTTCATAAAACCAGGCACTCACGATCACAATCATAACCATATTGGATAAAAGGTTTAAAAAAGGATTCATCATCGTATTCGCAGTCATTGCGGCGATAACATATATGAAAGCAAGAACCTTATACAAATGCTTTACCGTATACTTTCTTTCATATTTCTCGCCCCAAAACTGGAACATCATAAAGACAACCGTAACACAGGAAACAAAAGAAGAAAACCATAATGCTATTTTATACATTCCACCCCCCCATCGAGCTATAAAAGAACTCTGCCATCTTTTCCCGAAAATCCACACTCCGTCTCCGGGACAAAGGCAGCTTCTCTCCATTTTTTAAAATCAACTCCTGCGTTTTCATTTCTCGGACCTTCTCAAAATTTACCATAATTCCTCTGCTGCAGATTCCAAAACCAAACAGTCTGAATTTTTCTTCAAGTTCAGGAAATTCCGACTGATACAAAAATACGCCATTTTTGGTAGTGACTTTAATGAAACTATCATTTTTTATCCCCTCGAAATATATGATATCTCGCACTGGAATCCTTGTCGTATGTTGTTCTTCTCCTTTGGTGGGGTATATCCATTTAGTGTTGCTGAAAGTTACCCACATATTCTGTATCCCTTCTCTTGTCCTCAGGAATTCTTCAATTTGATTTTTTAACAATTCCTTTTCCACTGGTTTTGTCAAGAATGCAAAGGCATGTGATTTATTGACAGCATTCACACACTCTTCGCTAAAATTTGTCTGGAATATAACTTTTACATTTCTATTTTTCCAATATATTTTTTTCCCTATCTCAATTCCATCTTCTCCATTTAATTTGATATCTATAAAAATGAGGTCAAATGATAATCCTGAGTCCAACAACTCTTCTCCCGTATCAAAATTCTGAATATCATACCGCACAGAAAAATGATCCATTACCTCTTCAACCAGTGTCCGCATATGTAACAAGTCCTTTTTCTCATCATCACAAATCGCTATCTGCAGCATACGCCCCTTTTATCCCTTTCATAATTATCCCGCCATTTAGTCAATCCCCTGCAGTAAAAATGAAATTCCGACAAGATTATAAAATCGCCTGTATATTTTGTCAATCATAAAATATTAAGAAAGAAAATCCGGCGTAACAGTTCAGCCCAGGACTTTGCATTTACTGCAAAGTCCGTGAAAACATGTAAATTGTGCCAAAAGAATCTGCCCCTCGCCGAAGGCGACTTGAAATGGGCAGATTCCGTAACAGGGAAGCCGAAGGCTGAACTGTTACAATCCGGCCTTTTTCCACTACAATAAAAAGACACTGGTTATATTCCCAATGTCTTTTTTAAACCATTTACCCGGTCCTGCTTTCCTCACACTAACTCCCGTTCGCCCGCTTTGCCGGGCACTCACATTCTCCTGTGTGAGACTCACACTATATACTGCTCCGCAATCCCCTGCAGTATTTCCCATTTCTCCTCCATATCCTTCACCAGCTTAAACTGCGTCCTGCAGCGGTCAAGGTTTTGCTCCGGGCAGTGAATCTTATAATAGCAATCTCCCTCCAGATAATCCGTCAGAAAACGGATTCCCTGTTCCAGCGTTATCACTTTTGCTCCCATGGGCATCATACGGATCTCCTTCTTTGTCAGAGAGCCCTCGCACCCTTCTATAAATCCTTTTGTATATAAAGTAAACAATTCAATATCGCAGGATACCTTTTCTAAATCCGTCTCATCCTCCGCGCCCGTGCTTGCACCGAAGCGGATGGAATCCCCATAGTCATAAAGGGCGGAACCGGGCATAACCGTATCCAAATCAATGACGCAGATTCCCTTTCCGGTCTCATCGTCTATCATAATATTGTTCAGCTTCGTATCGTTATGCGTCACCCGCAGCGGGATCTCCCCCGAGGAGAGCATATCACAGATCACATGGCAGTCCTTCTCTCTGTCTAAAACAAACCGAATCTCTTCCTGCACCTGCGCCGCTCTGTGGGCCCTGTCTTCCGCGAGCGCCTTTTTAAAGTTTTTCAGCCTGTCCGCCGTATTGTGAAAATCAGGAATCGTCTCATGGAGCGTCTCCGCCGGGTAGTCCGAGAGGAGATTCTGAAAATGTCCGAATGACACCGCGCTCTCATAGAAATCCTTCGGCTCCTTCACCTCGTCATAACTGGTCGCCCCGTCAATAAACTCATACATCCGCCAGTAAGTGCCGTCCTCCCACTTACAATAAGAAGCGCCATCCTTCGCAGGCACCACATGCAGCGTCTCACGCGCCGCATCGCCTCCCGCCTCCGCAATCTTCTTTTGCAGAAACTCGGTGACATTCACCACATTCTCCATCAGCTCCCAGGGCTTTTTAAAGACTTCATGGTTGATTCTCTGCATGGTATATTTTTTATACCCATCATTGGTTTTGCATACCAGCAGGTACGTATCGTTGATATGCCCGCTCCCATGGGGCGCAGCGCTCTCCACCGATCCTTCCTCCAAAAAACGTTGTGCAATCCGAAATATTTTCTCTTCCTGTGCCATATCTCTCCCCTTCTTTTATCCGGCCTCTTCGCCCGTTCCCGCGGTATCCGCAAATATCGTGAATCTCCGCCTCTTCCTATATTCCTTTCAGATAAAATACAAACTCCATCTTCCCGCTCACATCCAAAAGCGTCTCCGGCTGCGGCCAGGCGCCCCAACTGTCGTCTCCGCCTACGCCCATCTGCCCCTTTGCCGCCCGGATTACCGTATAGTGGCGCTTTGGCAGTTCAAAATGATGCGCCGCATTCTCGATCTCATGAGGCGTATAAGGCAGTGCCGAAAAGTTCATCCGATCTCCCGCAAATAAAAGTCCTCTGCCCTTTTCGTCCGTCACCGACGCAAAGTAGACGCCCATCTTGTTCCCGCACTCCTGGGGCACAAGATATTTTGCCATATTGTCCTCCACCCTGTTTTCATAGATGCCCAGCTTTGAACCCCGCAGCTTATCCGCGTAAGTTTCCTCCGGCCCCTGACCGAACCACCGCACTTTGTCATAATCCGCATCCATCCGAAACAGAACGCCGAACTCCGGCATATCTCTCAGTTCCTCCACCGGATCATACATCAGAGTCACCTTCATCGTCCCGTCTCCGTATACGCCGTAGGAAAGCCTGCAGCTGCTCGCCGGAACGGTGGGCATCCTGTATGTATAAGTGATCGTTATATATCCTTCCTCCTCCTTCACCTCGGGAGCCATCGTGCCATAAAGATGCTTAAAATCACAGGGAATTTCCTCCTTGCAGGTCAGATACAAACTGGCGATCTTCCACTGTCCGTACCGTTCCGCCAAAAGACGTCCTCTGTCATTGTCCGTCATCGGCCGCCAGAAATTGGGTTTCGGCATCTGAGAGAGCATCTCCCTTCCTGCATACCGGTAAGAAACAAGCCCTCCGTGCAGTGTGGAAAACAACGCCTCAAACTCTTCTCCCCTGACGCCGATATTATAAGAACCATGGACTACCGTGAAGGGACTCTTTACGCAGATCCGTCTCCCGGCGCCATAAACGTCAATTCCCGCCTTCGCACCGCTCTCCGCCTGATCCTCCACCCGGAAAGAGACCTCGCCGAAAGCCACCTCATGATCCGCCTTCGCCCAGAGGACATCTTCCCTCAAACAGAAAGAAACCACTATGCCGTACACCCCGGGCAGTTTTTTCATCTCCCCGAAAGATGCCGGCAAAACAAACCGTCCCTCTTTCTTGGGCGCCACGGACAGCCGCCGGATTTCCTCCGAAACCGTTTTCCCGTTCCGCATAAGCCGAATCACACAGTCAAAGGCATCCGTATCCGTAAAAAGATTCCCGTTCTTTACCTCAAAAAAACCCGCCTCCGCATCAATGGATATGGAAATATTCTGGTAATTATATTTAATATACTGCATCTTCGGAGAAGGTTCTCTGTCTCCTCCGTAGACAATACCGTTGCCGCTGAACTCATAATCCGTGGGGCGCTCCCCGAAATCCCCGCCATAAGCCTGGAAGGGCACCCCGTACCTGTCCTTTTTGGTGAGGGACTGGTCGATATAATCCCAGATAAAACCACCCTGATATAAAGGTTCCTCTTCCGTCAGGTCCGTGTACAGCTCCATTCCGCCGCAGGAATTTCCCATGGCATGAGTATATTCGCAGCAGATAAAGGGTTTATCCCTGTGTTTTTTCAGAAAATCCCTGATTTCCTCAGCCGTAGCATACATCCTGCTCTCAATATCGGAAGTCTCATTGTATCTTCTGTCATTATAGACGCCCTCATAATGGACAGGGCGCTTATGATCCAGTTCCCGGAACTTCTGCGACATCTCATAGATCACCCTGCCGCCGAAGGATTCGTTTCCACAGGACCAGATCAGGATCGAAGGATGGTTTTTATCCCGCTGGTAACAGGAATTTACCCGATCCACCATACCCTCAAGCCACTCCTGCCGATCTCCCGGCACCGCCGCATCCATTCCGGCCTGCCCCCTTAAGATCGGCTCCCAGCTTCCGTGAGACTCCATATTATTTTCCGCAATCATATACAGTCCGTATCTGTCACATAATTTATACAAAGCGGAACTGTTCGGATAATGGCTGGTGCGCACCGCATTGATATTATGCCGCTTCATCGTCAGAATATCTTTCAGCGTATCCTGCCGGGAAACCACCCGCCCGCTCTCGGTGCAGAACTCGTGCCGGTTGACTCCCTTAAACACAATCCGCTTTCCATTCAGATACATAATACTGTCTTTTATTTCAAAACGCCTGAAACCGATATCCTGCAGGATCACCTCCTGCAGTGCCAGGTTTTCATCATAAATTTGGATCAGAAGCCGATACAGATCCGGCGCCTCCGCACTCCAGAGCTTCGGCTCCTTCACATCCAGCACATACCGGTTTTCTCCCGCCGCCAGCTTGTCCTTTTTGACAGGCACACATATATCCTCATCCGGCAGCTCTCTCCCGAAACCACCTCCGGGCTGATAGAGGGAAAAACTGACATGCCCCGCCTTTTCCCTGCTATCCCGCCGATCCGCAATGTCCAGCGTCAACTCCAGCACGCCTTCCTTCAAATCCTCGGACAGCCCGGTCTCCGCCTTCATATCCCGCACATGAATCTTCGGCGTCGTATACAGATACACATCCCGGAAAATCCCGGAAAAACGATAAAAATCCTGATCCTCACACCAGCTTCCCGAAGTCCATTTAAAGACCTGCGCCGCCAGCTTGTTTTTTCCCTCCTTCAAATAAGGGCTCAGAAAAAACTCCGTCGGTGTGAAGCTGTCCTCACCGTACCCCACAAAATGCCCGTTCAGCCAGACCGCTATGCCGCTCTCGGCACCCTGAAAGGAAATATACACGCTTTCTTTATCAAATTCTTCCGGCACCTCGAAATACTTCACATAACTTGCCACCGGGTTAAACCGCTCCGGCACCTCTCCGGGAGATATCTCCTCCCTGCCGTCCCAGGGATACTGCACATTCGCATACTGAGGAAGATCGTAGCCCTCCATCTGGATATGGGCCGGCACTCTGATATCATCCCAGTTCTCACAATCATACGCCGGCTCCTCAAACCCGGGTATGGCACTTTTATAGTTTTTCGCATAATGAAATTTCCAGACACCGTTTAAAGAGCGCCGAAAACCGCTCTCCTCCCGAAACGCTTCCCGCACGTTCCTGCAGGGGAGATGGTCCGCATGCGCTCTTTCCGTGTTTACCGCAAAACAAGCGGGCTCCTTCACCATTTCATAGCTGAAACCTTCCGCAAAAAATGTTGTCATAAAAGTTCCCGCCTTTCTCACTTACCTATCTTGTCATAACTTATATAGTATACCATCTAATCTCATTTGCTTTCAAGTCCAGAGGAAAACTTTTTCCGTCGCCCTTATATACTATGGTGCTCTGCGGCTCATACGTATTATTAACCACACAGAACTTCCCGTTCTTCACATAGGCATGGACATCCACATAATAGTTTTCGGAGAACCACTGATGAAGCTGTGCTTCGCCGTTGCTGCTCCACAATATGGCGCGGTACAGGATACGGCTGTTCTCAAAACTGTAGGGCAGCCCCGAGATATAGACAGTGCGCCCCTTCCCGTACTCATTTACCGCCATCTGGACTTCTTTGTCATGCTGCACCAGAATCTTCGTCCCCTCCAGCGCGTACATGTTTTTCTTGCCCTCGCCGAAATCCACCTCCCCGGCACTATCCGCCAGGATAAAGTGTTCTCTGTCCTCCTCCCAGTTATACTTATCATACCCCAGAGTAAATCCCGTTTCCTTCTCCACTCCAAGGGCTTTCGCAAGCTGCAGGAAATGTCCCTGATACTGATGCCCGGAAGGTTCTCCAACACCGATAAAGCCGCCGCCCTGATAGATAAACCGGCGGATTACGGAAGAAATGGCCTCATCCTCCCAGACGGAACCTCCCGTATGGGCGGTATCGCCGTCTCCGATGTTAAGTATCACATCAATCCCCTCCAAAACCCCGGGATTTTCCCGGATATCGTCAAAGGATAAAAATACCACATCAAAGGGCGCCCCCGAAAGGCTTTCTATCACTCCCGCATAACCGTAATTCTGTTTCTGGTACAGGGCGTGGTGCACCATATGGCATCCCCAGGAACGCATCCGTCCCCAGCAGTTCAGCACCGCCACACGCTTCTGACAATACCCTTCCGTCCCGCATATATTCTCATAAAGCTCTCTGAACTCCCCGCACACACTCTCCACATAGTCGATAAATTCCGGGAACTGACATGCCAGCTTCAGATAACCGCCGTAGCCAATCCTGTCGATAGGCTTCCGCAGAATCGCCCTGCGGGCCGTCACCCAATTTTCCATCGCCTCCTTCACCGGATCGCCGCCCTCATGGAATGTATCCGGGAAAAAGTAGGGCAAAAATCTGCCTTCCGTATAACGTACTCCGGGAATATCCGCGATCAGCCGCAGGGTGGAACCGTTGCCCACCGAACCTACCACCGCATCCACGCCCGTCCTGCTAAACTCGTCCATAAAGGGCTCCGTGCCGATCCAGTGATCTCCCAGGAACATCATCGCTTCCTTTCCCAGTTCATGTGTCAGATCAACCATCTCCCTCACCAAAGCCGCAACTTCACGGCGCTGGAAAGCCATAAAATCTTTATATTCCCGGCTGGGTTCTCTGTACTGATTATTGTAATACCCCTGATCGATGATATATTCCGGCCTGAACCGATAGCCTGCCTCTTTCTCAAATTTTTCCAGGATATACGGAGATACCGAAGCGGAATAGCCGTACCAGTCCACATATTTTTCCCGTTTCAGCTCATCAAAGATCAGCGTAAACTGATGGAAAAACGTCGTGTAGCGAATCACATCCACGTGGGGATTCTCCTCCACAAACCGGCGCAGACGCTTCAATGTATAAGCATGTGTCTTGGGCTGGCGCACATCAAAGGTGATCTGATGTTCCACGTCCTTCCAGTCATTGACCACCGCATTGTACATATGCACGGGATCCCATATCAGATAAGCCAGAAAACTCACCGTATATTCATGAAAAGGCACCGGCTCCTTCAGGACCACGCAGCCCTTTTTATCATCATACTCCCATTTATCAGGGGGAAGAGGCACTCCGGCACTTCGGTCCATAACCTCCCACCAGCGCTTTTTATCATCACGGGTATTGACCATCAGAAGTTCCTGGCTGATCCCTGCCATCAGCGGTATCTCCAGAGTCCCTTCCTTCGCCAGATGAAATCCGGTCATAATATAACACTGCTGCACTTCATCGGGATTTGCCTTTGCCCACTCATTGTCCTTTCTGGTCGTATAATAGGTAGAATAGACCTTTGCCTCCACCGCTTTTAATGCCTCCGGGTAATCCGTGCCGTCACAGTCACGGATCGCATCCGCCCCCCAGCGCTCAAGCAGCTCAAGCGTCTCCGGCACTACGTCCACATCCGTAGGAATCGTTACCCTGCCTCTGTTTTTTATGTTTTCGTTCATTCACAATACCTCGGTAATTTTACTTTATTATGGCAGGCTGATCTTCCGATCCGGCCTGCCCTGTTAAACATCCGTATTTCACGTATGCGCAGTATACGCATTATTTCTTTCCGTCTCCAAATGGTTTATTATATACCATAAGCGCCGTCAGAAGCAGGACCAGCCCTATCAGCATGATCACCAGCCCCGTAAGCTCCCCCGTCATCTTCCAGCCGCCAAATACGAGTGCCAGCCCCACCACAAAAAATGCAGCGATAACCACAACTCTGAGACTTTCATGTTCTTTCCAAAAATTCATACCAATGACCTTACCCCTTTCTCAACCTGCAAATTTATGCCTCCGGTATCACACGAACCTTACCCTTTCAGACCGCCCAGTGTCATACCCTGCGTCAGCTTTTTCTGAACACAGATATAAAGAATCAGAGTGGGCAGCATTACCAGCACAAGTCCTGCGTAAAGCTGACCGTACTGCGCCGCGGACTGCTGTGCCTGCGTCAGCTGCATCAGTCCCACCGGAAGCGTCTTGCCTCCCTTCGGATCAGACAGTAATGTCATTGCGATGATATACTCGTTCCAGAAAGAGAGAAAGTTGAATAAAATAACCGTTATGATCGAAGGCTGCGCCATCGGAAAAATAATTTTCAGCATGGTTATGCCGTAGCCCGCTCCGTCGATATAGGCCGCCTCCTCATAATCGTGTGCCAGCGTCGAAAAATATCCCGACAGCAGATAGATCGTAAAAGGAAGCGCCGTTGAGGCATATACCACGGCAAGCACAAAAATATTATTCAAAAGAAAGCCGTTGCCGACAACTCCCTTTAAAAATTTATCCCCATCCACCAGCATCAGAAAGATCGGCACTACAATATAGTTTACATTGATAAACAAGCCTCCCATAAATGCCGCATTTAAAAATTTACGTCCTTTAAACTCAAAGCGTGAAAAAACATAAGCCGCCGGAAGTGCCACAACCAAAAGCAGTAAAAGGGCCAGTGCCGTAACCACCACGGAGTTTATCATATACTCGCCCATCCGCGCTTTGCCCCAGGCATCTATAAAGTTCTGAAAATAAAAACCTGCCGGCATCGCCCAGGGATTGCCGTAAAATTCGCTGTTTTCCTTAATGGATGCCAGAAATACCCAGCCCACCGGAATAATAATCGTGATCGCCAGTGTAATAAGCGCCACGTAAATAAATAATTTATACAGCCTGTCGGCTGATGTTGTTTTCGTCCGTTCCATTCCGCGTCCTCCCGTTTCGCATTTGCTGATCTACTGTTAAAATTCCAGCGGTTCACGCTTTGTCACTGCATTGACTAACGCCGACAGCCCAAAGGAGAACACAAAGACAAGCGCACCGATTGCCATGCCGAAACCGTAGGAAGAATTGGTATACGCCTGCTTATACATATAGGACAACGCCACTTCGGACGCCCCGTTAGGACCGCCGGATGTCATCGCCTTGACAAACAGGAACGCCATATTGATCGTACTGATGATAAAGAACGTCAGCGTTGTACGAATATTGGTCCAGATAAGCGGCAGGGTGATCTGGAAAAACTGTGTGATCCGTCCCGCACCGTCCAGGCTTGTACTTTCGTACAGGCTCTGCGGAATACTTGCCATTGACGCCATATACATAACCATATAATAACCGATCGCCTGCCATACCATCGCAATGATCAGGCTGGTCATAACCATGTCTTCCCCTTTCCAGAGAATCGCCACCGTCTTTCCCGAAAACAGAGACAACAGACTGTTCAGCGTGCCGTTATTCGTATCATAGATCGCACTGAATACGGCGGAAATGACAACCACCGACAGAATATTCGGAATATAGAAAATAACCCTGAAAAAATTCTGTCCCTTAAGCTTCTCTCTTGTCAGAATTGCCGCAAATACCAGAGCAAAACCAAAAGTGATAATTGTCACCACCACGATCAGCAGAATCGTATTCTGCATGGAACGGATAAAATTCGTATCCTTCAAGAGACGTGTAAAGTTATCCAGCCCCACAAAATTTTCCGTCGTAGAATATGCGCTGCGTTTAAACAGTGACATCCTGAACACATTAATCGTCGGTATAATCATAAATACCGTGAACAAAATCACCGCCGGCGCTGCACACAGGAAAATAAAACCATTGCGGCCTGATCGTTTTTTCATAGATCAGAACACCTCCTTCTTTTAAAAAAACGGCGGTGAGCAGCCTGCCACCACCGTTTTCTCATTCATGACAATAGAAAATCCGCTAAACCTGATTTCTACCGTATATTTTCATATCTCCCAAATAACCGTTTTATTACTGAATCAGATTGTCGCGCATCTGATCGTTTACTTCCTTGATGCCATCGATCCACTCCTGCTCGGTCATGTTTCCGGATACCAGAGAGTTTACGGGATCAAACCATATCTCACGGTTTGTTACGCCGATCACGCCGCTGTCATAAGCTGCGAAGTTACCCATAGCCGCTTTTGCACCGTTATCGTAGATCGCGTAGAACATCTGGTTGTCGCCCTCAAGTGTCTGAGCAATATTCAGAACCGGCTGGATTGCGTTTGCTTTTGCAAAGATTGCACATGCCGCATCGCTGTAAAGGAATGCAATAAACTGTTTTGCGCCATCCTGGTTTGCTGCGCCGCCCGGAATCCATGCCTGCTCAAACCATGTGTAGCTGTAGCCGTCACCGCCTGCTTCCACTGCCGGAAGAGCCGTCATACCCCATTTGAAGCCGTCAGCTCTGGGAGCTTCCGCCATCTCGCCTACGATCCATGTGCCGTTCGGCATAAACAATGCTTTGTTGTCAAGAACAAGCTGCTGGTTCTTTGTGAAATCCTGGTCGTTCGCCTGTGCCGGTGTTGTGGGCTCAGTATATTCAGCAAGTTTTGCTACGATATCAAAACATTTCTGTGCTTCCGGTGTCTCCCAGATGCCTTCCTCATAGTTGGTCGCTTTGTCAAAGAAATCAGCGCCGCCTACGGAATACATCAGTGCATAGAAGAAAGCGTCAAAGTAACCGGTTGTCGGGTATGTAAACAGAGAAATACCTTCTGCCTTTGCCTTATCGCCCAGTTCCCACATCTCATCCCATGTGGTGGGTACGCTCCAGCCCTTCTCCTCGAACAGTCCCGCATTGTAGAACAGTCCGCAGGGAGAGTAGAACATGGGTGCCAGATAAGTCTTTCCGTCGCCGTAAGGGTTGGTCAGGCTTGTCTCTGTGAAACCGCCGGCGATCTTATCGCCTACTTTCGCGTCTTCACCGGGTACCGTCATAGACAGTACGTCCGTAATATCAACGATGTTCTGGTCTTTGATAAATGTCTCTGTGAGAGCTTTCTCACGTCCGGTTGCCAGATGGATCACATCCGGGAACTCGCCTGCCTGCATGGAAGGTCCGATCACGTCTTCCAGATTCTTGTCTGTGATCAGTTCTACCGCAATGCCTGTCTCAGCCGTAAAAGCGTCACATACTTCCTTCCACATATCACTTCCGTAAGCAGTCTCGATGGCTGCTACGGTGATTGTGCCGCCCTCTGCGGGTGCAGCTTCTTCAGCGGGCTCTTCCGCCGGTGCTTCGCTTTCGGCTTCCGCTGCCGGTTCTTCAGCCGCAGGTTCCTGCGCCACATCGCTTCCGCTGTTGCCGCAGCCTGCCAGCATGGACATTACCATTGCCGCTGCAAGAAGGATACTGAGTATCTTTTTCATAATGGTTATACCTCCTGAATAATAGTGTATGATTATAGTAGGTTTCCGGAATTTCTCCGATACCTGCTAACAGTATATCAGCATCTTCCTGCTCTGCCTATCTCAATATTGCTTATTTTTTTATATATATTGTTCAGTTAGGCTATTTTTATCCTGTTTTCCTGTTTTTTCGCACTCCATATATACAAATTAACCAATTTTATCCCGCGCCGCCCGCAAATTTACAGCAAAATGATTTTCTTTTCCGAAATCAAACTTGTTTCACAGGCAAAAAAGAATTATAATAAAGAAAAATGATAAAAAAATATAGTATTGTTACCTTTCATTTTTTATAATTATTGTTACCATTCAACCGCAGAGGGCAATATTTCTGTATCCGGACGGCCGTTTTTTCCGCCCCCGCTCTCTCAAAAATAAACCGATCCATACCAGGAGGTATCCCTACCATGAGTACAAGCCGCTACGTTCTCGATCCTCTGGCAGTCAACCCCATCGACCGCTCCGTCACAAAGCTTCTCTATGTCAGTATAGCCCGCTACAGTGCCGAATGGAATTCCATGCTGCATACCCATCCCTGCGCCGAGGTATTTTTCGTCACCGGCGGCTCCGGCTTCCTGCGGACAAATGAACTCTCCATGCCAATCGGCACCAATGATGTCATTATAGTGAACCCCAACACCGAGCACACGGAAGTCAGCTCCGAGGCCCATCCCCTGGAATATATCGTCATGGGAGTGGACGGCATTGAATCGATCTCAAGCGATGACACGGAGGGCGGCTGTTCCATTATCCACTCCCAGAGCGTCAGTGAACAGATCCTCTTTTATCTGCGGAGCCTCCTGAAAGAAATCGAGCAGAAGCAGCCCGGCTATAATACCGTCTGCCAGGACCTTCTCGAAGTCGTCCTGCTGCTTCTGATGCGTCACAGCCGCTTTACCGTGACCTTTGTTCCCGCCGCCCGCAAATCCAGCAGGGAGTGCGCCATCGTCCGCCGCCACATCGAAAACCATTTTAAAGAAAGCCTCACACTGGACGACCTGGCCGCCCTTGTCCATGTCAGCAAATACTATCTTGTCCATGCCTTCAGCCGGGAATACGGTACATCCCCCATCAATTATCTGCTCTCCTGCCGTATTCGGGAAAGCCTCTATCTTTTGTCGGAAACCCGGATGTCCCTCTCCCAGATCTCAGGCACCCTCGGTTTTTCTTCCCCCAGCTATTTTTCTCAGAGTTTCCGGCGCATTCAGGGCCTAAGTCCGATGCAGTACCGGAATCAGTGCCGAAGAGGAGAGGATCTGAAAAACGGGAACTGAAAAGGGAAGGCGTTGCGCCTTCCCTCTTTTACTTTTTTCTTTTTACCTGATTATGCTCCGTTACTGTAAAAACGCTTTCGCTTTCTTATAGATGCTCTCACCGTCCAGTTCGTATTTCACTACCAGAGCCGCCGCTGGGCCAGATTCTCCGAAGGTATCGTTGACACCGATCTTCAATACCGGTACAGGATGCTCCGCACAGAGCGCGTCGCATACCGCGCTGCCAAGGCCGCCGATCACAGAGTGCTCTTCCACGGTGATCACCTTACCTGTCTTTTTCGCGGAAGCGATGATCAGCTCCTCATCGAGAGGCTTGATCGTATGGATGTTGATGACTTCCGCATCCACGCCCTCCGCTGCCAGTTTCTCCGCTGCCGCCAAAGCCTCAGCCACGCAGATACCGGAGGCGGCGATGGTCACATCTTTCCCCTCTCTCACAACAACGCCCTTGCCGATCTCAAATTTGTAATCCGGGTTATCATTGATCACAGGTACGCCCGCGCGCCCAAATCTCAGATACACAGGTCCCACATGGTTGATAGCGGCTTCCACGGCTGCCTTCGCCTCCACATCGTCCGCCGGAACGATAACGGTCATGCCCGGGATCGTGCGCATCAGCGCCACGTCCTCATTACACTGATGGGTTGCGCCGTCCTCTCCCACCGTGATACCGGCATGGGTTGCGCCGATCTTCACATTCAGATGGGGATAGCCGATGGAGTTGCGGACCTGTTCAAAGTTTCTGCCCGCCGCAAACATCGCAAAGGAACTGATAAACGGAATCTTTCCACAGGTAGCCAGCCCTGCCGCGATGCCCGTCATGTTACATTCCGCAATACCGCAGTCGATATGTCTATCAGGGAATGCCTTTTTAAAAACGCCTGTCTTGGTGGCGCCAGCCAGATCGGCATCCAGCACTACCAGATTCGGATATTTCGCACCGCACTCAGCAAGCGCATTACCATAACTTTCTCTTGTCGCGATTTTCTTTACATCTGCCATGATCATTCACCTGCTTTCTTCAATTCTTCATCGATCTTTTCCAGATCTGCCATTGCCACCGCAAGTTCTTCATCGCTGGGAGCCTTGCCGTGCCAGCCTGCGTTATTCTCCATAAAGGAAACGCCCTTGCCCTTTGTGCTCTTCATAATGATAGCTGTGGGCATATCCTTTGTCTCCCTCGCTTCCTTCATCGCCGCGCGGATTTCATCGAAATTATGGGCATCAATATTGATCACATGGAAATTAAACGCCTCAAACTTCTTATCGATGGGATAAGGTGAACATACATCCTCGATCTTACCATCGATCTGTAAGCCGTTATTGTCTACTATTACCACAAGGTTGTCCAGTTTCCTCGCCCCTGCAAACATGGCTGCCTCCCAGATCTGTCCCTCCTGGATCTCGCCGTCGCCGAGCAGCGCGTAGGTTCTGTACTCTTTATTGTCCATCTTTGCCGCAAGCGCCATACCTACCGCTGCGGAAAGTCCCTGTCCCAAAGAACCGGAAGACATATCTACGCCGGGCGTCTCCTGCATACAGGGATGCCCCTGCAGCCTTGATCCCACATGGCGCAGTGTCAAAAGTTCCTCCACCGGGAAATATCCCCTGTGTGCCAGCACCGAATAAAGTCCCGGCGCCGTATGCCCTTTAGAGAGCACGAAACGGTCCCGATCTTCCTTCTTCGGCTCTGCCGGATCAATGTTCATCTCCTCAAAGTACAGGTACGTAAAGAGGTCAGCCGCAGACAGAGATCCACCGGGATGTCCGGCTTTCGCACTGTGAACGGCTCTCACAATTCCTTTACGAACCTCATTGGCTGTTTTTTGAAGTTCCAAGTTTGTCATCTCTTATTCTCCTATTTTAGTTCCGCATCTGTCCTTCCAGTGCCTTTTGCGGCAGAGAAATTTCCGTACGCTTTTGCGCACGTAAATTCTCTGTGCACTGTCCGGACCGATGCTGTTTTTAGTTCCGCATCTGTCCTTCCAGTGCTTTTTACGGCAGAGAAATTTCCGTACGC
>JAAWOG010000033.1 GCA_022799355.1 Lachnospiraceae bacterium
CAGACCGGGGCGGCTATTTCTGTGTCTTATGATTATCCTTGCTTCCGATGGCATATCCGAGACCAAATGCTGTCAGCACGAGGCTGATCACTGCTATCAATCCTTCAATCGTCAACATCCACTCAGCCCTCCTTTCCCAGATTCCCTTTCAGGTTTCTATGTAAACGGAGGGTACAGTCCCTCCGGAGAGGGCTAACCGCCTACCATCCTGGTAGTCCCAAAGAGATGTTACCACATTTCGACAGGGATTTCAACTGCATCCATTTTGGAGTAGGAAAAGTAGCTGGCTCTATTTTCAACATCATATTAACATCACAGAGATATAAAAAGGACTGGAAAATCCTTATTTTATCAGGTTTCCAGTCCAAATGTCCCCTATTCGAACTCAATCGTATTTTTTTAAATTTTTCCCTGTATTTATGCGGCTTTTTGGCTTTTATATGGTTGCAACCCCATTTTTTAACCCCAAAAAGCGAAATCCCCTACCAGTCTTTTACCATGTCTAAAATAGACTCCTTACTCTTTGCTTTAGGAAGTAAAGAGGGGTTATATCTTTCACAAAATGCCCTTTTAATCAATATAAAATTTATTCTTTCTTTTCCATTCTTATCCGCTTTTACATTGTCTTTAACAACTTGCTTAAACCATGCTTTATCCTTTGGAGCATATTCCAATATATAATTTATCATATCTTCTTTTGTAATTGACTTAAAATCTACATTGTCACATTCCTTATTTAGTTTTTCATGTGGAATAATCTGTTTACTTGTTTCCTCTTTCTTAATATCTTCTTCCTTTATCGGTTCTTCTTTCTTTGCTTTTGTTGCCATAAATATATACCTCTCTTTCTATTGTTTTCTATTGCTATATAATACATTATCATAAATTAAAAATAATTTCAACTACTTTTCTATTCGTCCTTTATAAATTCTATAATATCGCATATATCACAATCAAGAATATTACATAATGTGTTTAGAATACTTACTTTTACATTCTCATTCCGCTTTAGTCGTGTAATTTGCGCTGGACTTATGCCATATTCATTTATCAACTTGTATTGTGAAATGTTTTTCTCTCTCATTACTGCCCATAGCTTATCAAATACAATCATTTTATTATACCTCTCTTTCTATTTCCTACTTGAATAATAACCGCTAATGGTATATACTTGAATTACCGCTAGCGGTTATGAATATCAAAAAAGGATAGAGAGGTAAAAAGGAATGAAAAAAAAGTTATTAAAAATTTTAGGTATTGCGGCAATAGCTTTTATTATGGCTTGTTTAGTACTTGTATTATTTTTATACTTGCTAGATAAGGATAGCAAAGAGTATGTAAAACAATTAGAAGAAAGTAGCAACACTATAGAAAATCATTATTTTGTTGATGGAAAAGAACTAACAGAAGATGAGTACAAAGAGTATTTAGAGGAAATGGAAAAACAAGAGGAAGAATTAACAGAAGATAAAAAGGCGGCAATATATACTATTCAGCAATTAAGAGATAGCTTAAAAAATCCGCATAGCATGAAAATATATTCTATTTTTTATAAATATAATACTACTAATAACTGGTATCTCTTTAAAATTGAGTATTCAGCGGAAAATCAAATAGGCGGTACAGTAGAAGATACTCTTTATTATCAATTTGATACTGATATATATTCAGATGATAGCGAAAAAGCATTATCCGCTAGAATGTTTGGATGTAAAGAAATAGACTGGAATAGTTATGGTAAAGATTATAATGGAGATGAAACAGAGATAGAAGTAGATATAATTTTAAATAATATTGATACTGATATACTAGAGGAAAAACAATAGTTTTCATTTAATAAAATATATTTTCCTTTATAAATAACTATAAAGAAGCATATAAAAAGAAATAACTTAATATTATCCGATAAGAAATTAATAGAAAAGAAAAGGCTATCTATAAAAGGATAGTCTTTTTTATTGCTTTTGGTATCTGATAGCAGATAATAGCAAGGTAAAAACAGAGTATACTTGAATTTTACAAACGGAAACCACTCAATAAATGTAAAATCAAACTCAATTTTCGATTTATTTTACAAAGTGTAAATAAAGTATTTGACTTTATTTTTACTTTATGATATTATATATACATAAGAAATCAATAGAAAATATAAAGAGAGGTATATAAAATGAAAATAGCCTATGTGAGAGTATCAACAGTAGAACAAAATGAACAAAGACAAGTAGTAGCTTTAGAAAAGCATTGTATAGAAAAATGGTATATAGAGAAAGTAAGCGGAAAAGATACTAATAGACCAAAATTAAAAGAAATGTTAGATTTTGCTAGAGAGGGAGATACAATCTATATACATGATTTTAGTAGGCTTGCAAGAAGTACAAAAGATTTACTTGATATAGTAGAACAATTAAATAATAAAGGTATTCATTTAGTAAGCAATAAAGAGAATATAGACAGCAGTACACCAACAGGAAAGTTAATGCTTACTATGATAGGAGCAATAGCAGAATTTGAAAGACAAAACTTGTTAGAGCGTCAAAAAGAGGGAATAGCAATAGCAAAGGAACAAGGCAAGTTTAAAGGCGGTCAAGTAAAAAAGATTGATGATACTCTTTTTAATAGCCTGTTAGAGCAATACAATACAAGAGCAATCACTAAAAAAGAGTTTGCGGAAAAGCTGAAAATCAGCAGACCGACACTTGACAAACTATTAAAGGACAGAGCGGAACAGGCGGTATAAAGCCGCCTAACCGCAAAAAGGGAGTGATTTTAATATGCTGAATATGAATATAGATAACAATACAGATAGCTTGCCTTTTCTCTTGTATATGCAAGAGCAAGAGCAAAAAGAGAAAGAAGCGGATAGCGGAAACGAAAAAAACAAATTACCATTTGGAGAGGGAGCAGACCACCACTAGCCCACAGTCGAGATTGAAAGAATATTTATCCTAGATTATACCCCCCACTACCCTAGAAAGAGATTGCTATATATTGTCAATCTCTTTCTTATTTTTTCCTATTCTGCTAGGATTTTTTGGACATTTTAGGAAAACTGCTAATAGCTGATTTTTATATATCCATGAAAGAAATTAAGACAACCAATGAAAGGATATATAAAACGCTATGAAACAGATAGGAACACCATATAAAGACTATTATTATTTTGATAATCTGAAAGTATATAATAGTTTAACAAAAAAGTATTTAAGAATGAATAACAATATGTTTACACTTGTAAACGAAGAAGATAAACGAGTAAAAGCAACGCTTAAAGAATTGTATTATAAAGTAAATAACAAGGTATATTGTGTTGATAAAATACCAAACTTACAAGGTGAACAATGGAAAGAAATAGAAAACAGTAGCGGCAACTATTTCATTTCTAATATGGGAAGAATAAAGAGTTATAAGGGATATAATGCTAAAATATTATCAATACCTACCCAAAGAGGATATAAAAGGGTAAGTATGGATTTTGGCACAGGAAAAACAAATTATTTAGTACATAAGTTAGTAGCACAATATTTTCTCCCTCTGCCGAATAAACCTTTTTGCGAGATACACCACAAAGATTTTAATAGCTTGAATAATAAAGCGGATAATCTTATATATGTAACAAAAGAAGAACATAAGGAAATACATAAAAAGCATGATAAGGAGATAAGCGGAAATGAGCAATAAAGAGCAACATAGAGTACTACCACTAGAAACAAATGATAACAATATATTACAAGATAAATCTATAGATTTACAAATATATGAATTATTCCAAATAAAAAGCTATATCACTAAAGACAAAATAAGATTTTGCTATAAAAAAGGTTTAACACAACAAAGTTTATATAATGAGTATAAAAAAAGCTATGATAATGATAACAAAAAATGTATAAGTTTCAATACATTTAGAAAGTATTTAAAAGCCCTTTTTGATAAAGGCATGATATTAGATGGAGAAGTGCTAGACATTAGCGGAAAAGAGAAAATAAAAGCATATATTTTGCCACAGGACTATAAAACATTTCAATTTGTCCCTTTAGAAACCATGCGATTTTTAGCAAATACAACTAATAAGAATGTTATAAATATATATGGTTATTTGCTAAACAAGAGCAAATATAGAGAAAATTATACATTCACTCTAAAAGAATTAGTTGTAAATGCTTTAGGATATAATGCGGAAACAAGTGGAATAGAGCAAAAAGCAAAGGATTGTTTATCATTATTGAAAATGATAGGATTGATAGAATATTCTGAAATACATGAATTAAATAATGATAACAAACCAGTACCAAAGAAAAAACTAATAAGAGTAAATACAGAGTATAAAGAAACAACTGATAAAAAGCAAGCAGATAGCATATCTATAAATATTCAACAAAATATAATATCTAAAGAAGAATATGAAAAACTATGGTTTAATTAGTTTATATAATATGATTTAGTATGATACATATATGATTTAGATATAAGGTATATTTTTGTTAGAAGTAGAGGTATAAAATTATTAAATGTAAAGGTATAAAGTTGTAAAAAATAATATAATCAAATTTCAAATAATAGGAGCGTGAAAGCATGACACCAATAGAAAGATATAAAATACAAAAGGGAATGAGAGATAAATATACATTTATCACAAGCACAAATGATATATATAATAATTTTGTATCAGCACATAGAGATTTAAGTTATCCATTAAGAAAAGAAGTAAAGAGAGATAGATATATATTAAACTCACAAGGACTACAAAAGGATATAGAAAAAGTAGTTGATGAAGCATTAGAGAAAGCGGCTATCCCTTTAATAGATTTAGTATCTACAGAAATAGCGAATGAAGCATATAGCAAACTGGAAGATATTCACAATGGAATAAGGCATACTTCAAAGATAAATAGTTTAGGTAGTATGTTGGGGAAAATATTAGGAAAAAGCATTGTAGAGGGAGTGACAGGGCTATTAAAAGATTAAGCGGTTATGGCGGTATATGCTATCACAGATACAGCCACAGCCGCCTATACCCCTCTAACCGCTTTATTTGCCCTTTAGAGCGTTTCTTTTGCTTTTGTGGTACAGAATACTACAAAAGCACTTAAATCCCTATATAAGCATTTCAGCGGCTTATGGGGCTATTGTCAGTTCATGGTGGAACAAGTCGCGCCTGCTGCCACCAGCAGCCTAAAGAAAGCCGCTTATATCCTCTCTGCCGCTGAAAGCCCCTAGAAGCCCCATAGAGGGCTTTTATTGCTTTTGTGACAAACATTACCCTTGACCGCTTAAAATCCCCTATATGAGCCTTATAGAGCATTTATAGGCACACATAGGGGATAATAGTTTTTAATTATTTCTTTAAAAGACGATACCGAAAAACGCCGTTATCGTTTATTCAGTTTCTACAAATTCCATTATCTTACCATTTTCTTTTATATATAATTCTATTATCTCCTTATCTTTTTGTCTATAATAATATGTTTTCTTACCCTCTAACATAGCTTTTCTAATCTGATTATGTATTCTATAAATTCTTGCCTTTTGTTTTGCTTCTTCATTATCGCCGCCTATCCTACTTATTATTTTTAATTTCATTTCTTCTTCTGCTGTTCTCTCTGCTGTTTCATCAGGTTTATATATGTCACTGAATGTTCTTCTCATTCTTTTTGCTTTTTCTATTTCACTTAGTCTTGCATATATGCTAATTAACATCTTAGTATCTTGATGTCCGAAGTAATCCTTTATTTTTTCCTCTGAATAGCCTAACCCCTCCGGCGGTGGAAGAACTAGAAATGTTGCGCAACTATGCCTAAACATTTGTAAGTCTGTATTCTCCATATTGCAATAATCTAATACTTTCTTTAACTCTCTTAATGTCTGATTGCTTCTCATAAATCTATGCGGATTGTTTTGGTCTATATTAGGAAATACAAAACATTCTTCTATTTCTTTTTTTGTAAGTCCATATTGATACCTAAAACTTTCTTTATAGTCAATCAACAATTCATAATAAAAATCAAATATAGGTATTGTTCTTATTGATACAGCATTTTTTGTTCTGTATTGTCCTTGCATTGTTCTTTCTAATGCGCTTTCGACGTTTTCCATTTTACTAATTGCATTTCTTATAGATATTGTTCTTACTCCCTCTCTTAAATCAATAAATTTCCATTGTAACCCTGTTAATTCCTCTACTCTCATACCGCTAAAGAATAATACAAAGAAAAGAGTATAAAAATAAAAGTTTCTAAATTCTCCCAATCCATATTCTTGATTTATATAGTATCTTGTTATTTCTTGTATATCAATAATAGATACTATTTTTCTTTCCCCTTTTCTTTCTCTATTATTTACTAATGAATTTTTTATTTTTGTTTTTCTTATTCCTATGTCTAATGTTTCCTCTTGATATTCGTCTACATAATAACCATTTTGACTTAACCATATATTAAACTTTATTAAATTCATTCTACAAAGCCTAACATAACCGCCGCCCAATGTTTCTTTTTTATTTATGTGTGATAACCACTCTCTAAATGTAAATACTGATATATCTTTTATCCTTGTATCTTTAATAGTTTGCGGCATATGATTATTATAGATTGCTCTTGCTGTCTGATATTCCTTTTTATTAGTATTGCTTATCTCTTTATCTGATAATTTCTTTAAATAATCTATAAATTCCTCATATGCTGTTACAATTTTCTTATCTCTCCTTTGTGTAATATTGTTTCTGTCCTCTTTCTCTTTTATTTCCTTTTGTTTCTTTGCTTCTTTCTCTGCCTTATCTAAAGTATCAAACCATGCTGTTTCACTATCGCGTTTCTTCCCCTCTCTCATAAAATA
Organism: Lachnospiraceae bacterium; assembly: GCA_022799355.1. GTDB lineage: Bacteria > Bacillota > Clostridia > Lachnospirales > Lachnospiraceae > 1XD8-76. Next base: position 6,829 of record JAAWOG010000033.1, read on the forward strand.
GTATCTTACTTTGTATTCCTTTTTCCCTGTTTTGGGGTTTATTCTTTCTTTGTATGCCATTATAGCCACCTCCTAAAGAACATTATACCCCATTTCAACCACATATTTCAACCCCAACCCCAGAAATATTTTGTGGCTAAAAATAGCGGAAAGCCGCATAAATACTGGCTTTCCGCTAAAAAACTCACTCGAACTCAATCGTCCCCGGCGGCTTACTGGTCAGATCATAAACCACCCGATTAACCCCCTTCACCTCATTAATAATCCGGTTCATCACCTTCTGCAGCACTTCAAACGGTATCTGCGCACACTCCGCCGTCATAAAGTCACTGGTGTTTACCGCCCTGAGCGCCACCGCGTAATCATACGTCCTGAAATCTCCCATGACGCCCACGCTCCTCATATTGCTCAGTGCCGCAAAATACTGTCCCAGCCCTTTGTCGCACCCGGCTTTCGCGATCTCTTCCCTGTAAATAAAATCCGCCTCCTGCACGATACGCACCTTCTCTGCCGTCACTTCCCCGATGATCCTGACTCCCAGCCCCGGCCCCGGGAACGGCTGTCTGTAGACAAGATATCCGGGAATACCCAGTTCCAATCCGGCGCGGCGCACTTCATCTTTAAATAAAAGCCTGAGCGGCTCAATGATCTCCTTAAAATCCACACAATCCGGCAGGCCACCCACATTGTGGTGTGACTTGATCACCGCCGATTTTCCAAGCCCGGACTCGATCACGTCAGGATAGATCGTTCCCTGGACCAGAAAATCCACCGCGCCGATTTTTTTCGCCTCTTCCTCAAAGACACGGATAAACTCCTCGCCGATGATCTTCCGCTTGCTCTCCGGCTCGGATACGCCGGCAAGTTTCTCATAAAACTGCTCCTGTGCATTGACGCGGATAAAATTCAGATCGTAATTACCCTCCGGGCCAAACACAGCCTCAACCTCATCTCCCTCATTTTTCCGAAGCAATCCGTGATCCACAAAGACACAGGTAAGCTGTTTTCCCACTGCCTTTGACAACAGCACCGCCGCCACGGAACTGTCCACACCGCCGGAAAGAGCACAGAGCACTTTGCCCCCTCCTATTTTCTCCCGAAGCTGCTTTATCGAAGTCTCCACAAAAGAGTCCATACGCCACTCACCATTACAATGGCAGACATCCAACACAAAACTCCTCAGCATTTTCATCCCCTCAGCCGTATGCACAACTTCCGGGTGAAACTGTACCGCAAAAATACCGCGCCCGGCATCTTCCATTGCCGCAACCGGGCACACCGGCGTATGCGCCGTAATCATAAAGCCCTCAGGCGCCTTTGCAATATAATCCGTATGGCTCATCCAGCATATCGTTTTCTCCGCCACATTCCGAAACAGCACCGTCGCCGTATCCGTCGTCACTTCCGTTTTTCCGTACTCACTGACCGGCGCCGTGGCAACCTCGCCGCCAAGCACATGGGCGATTACCTGGGAACCATAGCAGATGCCAAGGACCGGAATCCCCAATGTAAAAAGTTCCCTGTCGCAGACAGCGGAACTCTCCTCGTAAACACTGTTTGGTCCCCCTGTCATAATGATTCCCTTCGGATTTAACGCCCTGATCTTCTCAAGGCTAATATTATATGGATGTACCTCGCAATAAACATTGCATTCCCTGACTCTTCGCGCAATCAGCTGATTGTATTGACCGCCAAAGTCAAGAACAATGATCATCTCATGCCGCATCATCTGTCCTCCCTGTCCGTTTTATCACATATAACTCTCTGCAACTATCATTCCCGCAATATTAACCGTCTGATTCCATATACACATATACACCTCAGCTCATCATCCGCAGGAACAAATATGTTATAAGTATAACCTGAATACCTCTATTTGTCCATTTGTCTATTTCCCTGATTAAAACATGAAAACCGACAATTCCGGGTACACTATCCTTATGAAAAAACAACTATTGCAATCAACTTTTAAAAATATTCTGAAAGACAGGGAAAAAACCAGGCAGGAATACCTTTTCCTTATGACTTTCTACTTTTTTGCTGCATCCCTGTCCGGTTTTCTGTGGGAAATCCTGATCTTCTACGTGAAAGAGGGGCATTTCAGAAACCGCGGTTTTCTCTACGGTCCATGGCTTCCCGTCTACGGAACCGGAGCCGTTTTGATGTACCTGCTGTTATCAAAACAAAAACGCTGTCCCGTAAAAGTATTTTTGTATTCGGTTCTTCTGGGAACTTCTCTGGAATGGATCATCGGATGGATACTTGACTTTTTCTGGGATCTTCGATACTGGGACTATACCGGCTATCTGCTGAATTTCCGGGGCTACATCTGTCTTGCCTCCGCCCTTGGAATCGGAATTGCAGGCGTGCTCTGGATCTGCCTGTTTTCCGGACTTCTGGAAAATTTGTGGTTCCGTATCCCGCAAAAAACAGGGCAAGTGATCCTGACCACCGTGTTTCTTCTGTTTATTTTGGATTGCATCGCCGCGCTGATCTTCCCGAACACCGGCCGCGGCATCACATTTCCGGAATAAAATTCGATATATCAAAAGAGGCGGCATCCGCCGCCCCTTCCAAACTTATTTTCCTTCTTCCTTCGCCTTCTGATACTCCGCCGTCCAGTCAAGGCTTCTGAATTCTTCCGCCCTGTCATCAGTCTTGATAAACTCCACCAGTCGATCCATCATATCCGTAGGCCAAACGTCAATGTCAACTTCCGCCGTCGTATAGACGCCCTTTTTGATCATATCAAACCCAAACAGATCCTTTACATGGGACTTCTTCGCCGCCTCGATCACATCTTTCACCAGATAACTCGGAATAAAGATCACACCGCCGCCATAACCGAACACCACATCCCCGGGCAGACATACCGCACAGCCAATCTTCACCGGCGTATTAAATCCATTCATCACAAAATTTTTGATCGGCGTGGGATCTACGCCCCTGTAATAGATCTGCAGCCCGTCAATTCCCTCTATCTGCTCCAGATCCCGGATGCCGCCCCAGACTACCGCGCCGCCCGTTATGGTCCGATTTCTGATCGCTGTGGAGAGATTTCCGCCTACAAAAGTCCCCTCATATATCTTATCGTACATATCAGCGACCACAACGTCGCCCTCCACCAGAGAATCGATCACCCACTGATTACAGGTTCCCTTTCTGCCCTCTTCCGCACCGATCGCCTTCACTGTCTCTTCCAGATCCGGCCTTGCAGGCAGGAACGATGCCGTCACCGCTCTTCCCACCAGCTTCCTGTCATCATGTAACCGATAGAGTTTTTCCTCAAACTGATTCAGATAGCCCGCATTATAAAGCGGCGCCCAGATCTCCTCCAGTGTCAGCTTCCTCAGTTCCGCCAGGTCCTCATCGGAAACCTTCGGCCTTCCGTCCGGCAGTCTTTCTCCCTCCCACTTTGATGTGAGCTGAATAATATCTTCCTTTACATTAAAATGCATGATTTATCCCTTTCTTTCGCAATCGCAGGACGCTTGCCTGCACACTTTAACTTTATCATCCGTCATCTCCGCCAACCGGATCAGCTCCAGCAGCGATCATGTGAATAGTCGTTGTCCCACTCCGATGTCGGAACCCAAATACCCGGATAATCCGGATGCAGATGTTCTTTCAGCACTTCCTCGTCCAGTTCCTCAATGCCCAGTCCCGGCAGATCCGGCACGGTGATAAATCCGTGATCTACAATCGGCGCCTTCACACCCTTCTTCACCATCTTATCCCACCATGGAATATCTACGGAATGGAATTCCTGTGCAAGGAAATTTTCCGTCGCCGTAGCCACATGCGCAGCCGCCATGGCTGAAATCGGTGTCTCCGCCATATGTATCGCCATCGCAACGCCGTAATCCTGTGCCATATCGCCCACTTTTTTCAGTTCCAGCACGCCGCCTACCGTCAGAATATCGGGATGGATCACGGAAACGCCCCCCGCCTCCAGAAGCGGTCTGAAATTTTCTTTCAGATAAATATCCTCACCCGTACAGATCGGAATCGCTGTGGATTTCGCCAGCCTTGCATACTGGCCTGTCAACTGCCAGGGAATCATATCTTCCATCCACGCAATATTGTATTTTTCAATTCTTTTTGCCAGCTTAATGCAGGATTCCACGCCGATATGCCCGAAATGGTCGATTGCCAGAGGCACCTCATAGCCGATCACCTCCCTGACATCCCTCACATACTGCTCCAGAATATCATAGCCATGCTCCGTCACCTGTACGCCGGTGAACGGATGGGGAATATTCTGATTATCATACCAGCGGTTTCTCTGCATACGCTCTTCATCCGTCAGGTTTCTCGGTATCGCATTGTAATTCTCGGAAGACTCCTTTAATTCCTGCACAAATCCAAGCGGCGCACACAGCGCTCCCGGCTCATCATACAGAAGGTCGATCCCCAGATCCATTTTCAGGAAAGTAAAACCCTTATCCATTCTCGCCTTCAGAGCCGCTCCCATTTCTTTCCCGGTATGCTTGCCTTCCACATCCGTATCCGCATAAACTCTGACTTTGTCGCGAAATTTTCCGCCCAGCATCTGATAAACCGGAACGCCGTAAGCCTTGCCCGCCAGATCCCACAGCGCCATCTCCACCGCGCACACGCCGCCGCCCTGTCTCGCATGGCCGCCGAACTGTTTGATCCTTCTGAACAATTTATCGATATTGCAGGGATTCTCTCCCAGTATCCTGCTCTTTAACGCAAGCGCAAAATTCCTGGAACCGCCGTCACGCACTTCGCCGTATCCCACAAGCCCCTGGTTTGTGTCAATCTTAAGGATCGTGCAGTGCATCGGTGCATCCACGATGTCCACCACTCTCATATCCGTGATCCTCAGTTCGGAAGGCCTGGAACAGGTATTCACATTGTCCAAAACTTTCTCAAATGTTTCTGCCATTTTCTGGTTCTCCTTGTCTCTTTCTTTTTATTTCCGCCGGCATCCGGCCGGCGCTCCTTATTCATATAATTTTTATACTACCATATAAAATCTCTCTACGCTCTTTATCGCAGCGCTTCGTATCCTACTTCACGCTGCCGTCCGCTTTTCCTGATACAAGCAGGCTCTGCGCAATAATATAAATAATTGTCACAGGGAGCGACGCCACCACGCAGCCCGCCATGATTCGTCCCCAGTTGACGATATCGCCGTACTTCCAGCTTGAGATCGCCACCGTAGCCGTCATCTCCTTCATGCTTGTCGTCATGATCATCGCGTACAGATACTCGTTCCAGGACATCGTAAAAGCAAATGTCGCCGTCACCGCGATACCTGGCAGCGCGATGGGCACGATAATATGCCGCAGGCTCTGCAGCCTTGTGCAGCCGTCGATCAGCGCAGCTTCCTCCAGCGCGTAGGGGATGGAACTGAAATAACTTCTCAGCATATAACAACAGTACGGCACTACAAAGGTCGGATAGATCACAAGCATCGCCCACCTTGTTCCGCCCAGCCCCAGTTTACTGACAAAAATATACATCGGAATAAACAGCACCGCCGTGGGCAGAAGGTAGGAAATAATAACCGTATTGCCGAAAAATTTTCTGCCCGGATATTTCAGCCTTGTCATCGCATAGGATGCAAAAACGCTGACCGTCAGGCCAAATACCGTCGTAATCGCCCCGATCATCAGGCTGTTCCCCAGATTTACCAGAAACTTCGCGTTGACCATCAGATCCACATAGTGCTCCGTCGTAAAGGCAATGTCAAACAGCGCCGGCCTTGCCACATACATCTCCTTGTCTATTGTAAAGGAGGATTTTATCATCCAGTACAGCGGGAAGATCGTCCAGAGCAGCGAAATCACCAAAATGACATAGGTTGTCGTCATCTTTAACACTTTTGACCTTTTTCTTGAATGCATGGTTCCTCCTCCCCTACTGTTCTTTCTTATTAAAATATGAGAATATCAGCATCATAACGACCAGAATCGGGATTACCGATGTCGCCACGGACAGCGCCTGCCCAAGCGAATTTTGAATAAATGCCTTATCATATGTATAAGTTGCAATCACGCTCGATGCATAGAGCGGACCGCCCCCTGTCACAAGCCAGACATTCTCAAAATCATTAAAGGTCCATATCGTAGATAACAGCGTCGTCACTTTCAGAACCGGCGCGATGGAAGGCAGCGTGATATACCAGAACTGCTTGAAAATGCCCGCGCCGTCCACGGTTGCCGCTTCATAGACCTGTTTATCCAGCGTCTGCAGCACGCCCAGGATACTGAACATAAAAAACGGCACGCCCCGCCAGATATTGACAAGCATCGCTGAGTACAGCACAATTTTCGGATTGGACAGCCATGCCACCGGCATATCCACAAGCCCCGAACCAAGCAGCAGGCTGTTGATAATACCGTATGTGCTGTCATACATCCATCTCCACGTCATCGCTACTACCATTCCCGGCAATGCCCAGGGAATCAGGAGCGTTGTTCTGAAAAATCCCTTTCCCTTAAAATCCTGATTCAGAAGGACAGCCCACAACAGCCCCAGCAACAGTTTCGCCAGGATGCACCCCCCCGTATAGATTGCCGTATTTCTCAGAGACTTCCAGTAAACCTTATCCTGAAACAGTCCGATATAGTTTTTTAACCCGATAAAATTCGGATCCGAACCCACCACCTTATCCGTAAAACTCCAGTAGATCGCCCGTATGAGCGGAATGCCCATGATAACAAAAATAACAAGTACAATGGGAATCATTAAAATAAGCCCGAGTCGTCTGTCTTTTACAGTCTGTGATTCCGTTTTTTTCATAGTTTTACCTCCATATCTACATATCCTGGTAAAATACAGAATTTCATCTCCTTCTCCTGAAATGAGGCAGCCGCCGGGCCGCCTCATGTTCAAACCTGTTTACTCTTACTCGGCCTCATATACCTCTTTAAAGGATTTCTCCAGAATCTCCGCTGCCTCTTCCGGCGTTGCACCGTTAATCAGCATCTCCTGTACTGCTTTTACACAAAGCTGGCTACTGAAACAGGTCATTGCTTTCTCATCGGAGGGTGCGGGATAATAGGTCTTTACGCTCTGTTTGGAGGATTCCATCCAGGGTTTGTTCATCTCATCCTGCCAGAACTCACTCTCATCCATACCGTTGATCACGGGCTGCCACATGGAACCCATAACCTCGATCATCGCCTCATAATTGTCCATATCATTGTAATAGGAACGGATAAAGTCTTTTGCTTCCGCCACATTCTTACCGGATGCAATTACACCGAATACATTGCTGCCACCCAGCGTATAGCTGCCTTTAGGGCCTGCCGGATAAGCGATAACCTGCGTCTTTGACAGAAGATCCGGATCATCGTTCTTCATGGATGCGATAATGGAACCCGCGTTGCAGATCACGCCTGCCGTTCCTGCAAGATACGCCTGATTATTCCACATATCATCGCCTGTTACAGCATCAGGGGAAATCAGTCCCTCATCGTACAGAGATTTGATAAATGTCAGCGCCTCCACCGTTTCCGGAGAATTTACAACCACATTGCCGTTCTCGTCAACCGTCTGGCCGCCCCAGTCAAGAATAATGGTACGACAGAAGCCTTCCGCGTCGCCGCCGCCAGATGCGCCCATGGCAAATCCCAGCGCATAGAAGCCGTTTGCGGGATCATTGACGATCTTCGCCTGTTCTTTCAGTTCTTCCCATGTCTCAGGCATATCAAGTCCTTTTTCCTGCCACTTGTCAGCTCTGATATACATACCGGGAGCCGTAAACGCCTGGGGTACCATATACTGTGTATCACCCAGAAGCCCTACTTTCAGCGCCGCATCGGTAAAGTCATATTCGGACATGATATCGTCCACATTTTCCAACTGGTTCAGGGATGCAAACTGTCCTACCAGTGTATCGTCGCCTACGATCAGATCAGGCGCATTTCCCGCCTCAATCGCAGCCATCAGTTTCTGCTTCATATCTGCGGAAGGCACGTTTACATAGTCTACCTCAACGCCCTGTTCTTCCGCAAACTTATCTACGGCAGCTTTCATCATCGTACCGTACTCATCCACATATTCCGCCTTATCCCAAAATACCAGCTTCCTCGCACCGCTGCCATCGCCTCCGGATGTCTCAGCACCCTCACCCGCATCAGACGCCTCTTCTGCCGGAGCCTCACTCTCAGCCGGTGCCGCTTCTTCCGTTGCCGCGCCGGATCCGCATCCTGCCAGACACGCCGCAACCATGCTTACTGCTAAAATTACAGATAACAATTTCCTTTTCATGTTATTTCCTCCAAATGATTTTTTGGTACAGCCGTCGTTTCGCCGGCCGTGATCTCAAGAGGTACCATCTGTGATTCAAATTCCGATGCCGGATTGTAAATAACTCTCAGCAATTTTTTAAATGCCGTCTCCGCAACTAAATCCGCTTTCGACACAACCCTCGTCTGATTTTCTTCCTCCGAATTGCTTCTCCTGTAATACTCAATATTCACATAAGAAATATCTTCCGGTATGGATAATCCCAGTGTCTGCGCCGCAAGCTGGAACTGCTGTCTGATGGCTGTCGAAATAATATATGCCGTAGGCCGCCTTTCCTGTTTTAAATGCTCCATCCAGATACCATAAATCTTCTGATCCGAAGATTCCGCAGGAAACTCTATATATGTAAGATTCTTTTCCTCCACAGCACACTTCTCACAGATTTCCTCAATTCCTTTTTTTCTGGTCTGCTCCACAACGCTGCTGTCATTTTGTGTAAAAATCCCGATCTTCCTGTGCCCTAACAGGAATAAATGTTCCATGGCGTCTTTGATCGCCTTTTTATGGTCGGACGCCACATAACGGTAATCCTCATACCCCTCTATCTTCCCGCAGCAGACATAGGGTATGCCCGCCTCCTCAAACTCTTTAAAGAACAGATCTTCCGCTGACAGATCAAATATAATATATCCGTCTACTATGGACGCCGCCATTCCTTTCAGAAAACTCATCTCGTTATCTTTATCAAATGCTTTCCTGGAATAGATCAGCATGTTATATTTCAGTTTTTCGGATATATTCTCTATCGCCGAAAATACCGTAGGGTAATAGAAGGAATCAAATACCCGTGTCAGGCTTCCCGGGATGATCAAACAGATCGTTTTACTTTTCTCTTTATTCGGCAGACGCCTCGCACTCAGGTTTGGTGTATACCCCAGTTCCCGGATCGTGCTTTCAATCGCCTTTTTTGTTTCCGCCGACATCTTTCCGTACTTCTCGTTGAGATAGTTGGAAACCGTTGATTTCGATACGCCGGCACGTTTTGCCACATCGGATATTGTTATGCTCATCCTGCTTCCTCCTGTCTTGGTAAACTATTTGTGAACCGTTCTAGTAAACCGATTTACCAATAAGGGAAAAATAAAATCAATTTTACGATTGATTTTAAAAATATCCGATGAAATTATTAGTAAACCGATTTACTGCAAGAGCAAAATAACTACTCATATCGCTACTATAGTAAATACTGACGGCAAAGTCAATACCTTTTATTAATCCGTTAGTATCTTTGTGAGTTTTCAACATAATATGGATCACATTTTTATGCAATATTGCCATATCCGGTTATTTATTTTTTCCGATCCCCCTCTTTTCCCTGACAAAAAGAAAAACTACCGAAAAGTGCTCTCTTTCCGATAGTTTTCAATCTCATCTCTTTCCCTTTACGGAATCAAACTATTGTGTGCTGGTGCAGGTATTTCTCCCGTGTAGCCAGCCCTCCGCGGATATGACGCTCCGATTTATTCACATCCAGTACTGATCTCACCTGCTTTGCCAGAGCCGGATTTATTGCGGTGAGCCTGTCGGTTACGTCCTTATGCACCGTACTCTTACTGATCCCAAACTCTTTTGCCGTTTGTCTTACCGTCGCATTATTTTCCACAATATAGCCTGCCACAGCAATGACACGCTCATGAAGCAAATCGCCGGACTTGCCGTAAATCTCAGGCTTCCCGCAAGTCTTTGATTTGTTTTTCGTCATATAAAAAATCCCCCCGCCACGCTTTGTTACATCTTATGCCCGGCGAAGGGATTTTATTCCGACAGGGAGATTTTATTCCCCTCTGTACCAATAATAAAAACTTTCCGCTCCTCTGCTGTAAAGCTCCAGCGTTTTCCCCTCATCCTTTAAATTGTACTCATACTGCAAAGTGCCGCCCGTCACCTGAATACGGATTTCCCGCACCCCTTCCTGCTCTTTTTCCACAACGCTGAAAGTCCCGTCACTGTTTTCCGAAGTCAGAATATAAAACCCATTCTCTTTTGTAAATTCGTACCTGTTTCCGCCGTCATCCTCCCATACGCCGAGGATCTCCGCTACTCTTTCGTCATCCGTATCCAATATCTTCCATCCGGCAGGGATCAGCAGCCTTTTCTCCTCACTCCCCTCCAAATCCTCCATATATAATCGATATCCTGTTTCATCGGAAGAGAGCAGGTAAACTTTTTCCATCTCTCCTGCCGTAATCTGAACCAGAATATTATTTTCCTCATCAAAGCCGCAGGTGTACTGAAACTTTTCCTGTTCCCCCGCCACGCCATGTTCACCGCTTCCGTCGGGAGAGAATGTATAAGTCTCTTCCTCCCCCTCCACATCCCATGACTTGGAAATAATGGCAGCAACCGCCGAGCTGTAGTCCATTGTCATGTCCCCCAGCACATCCTCGATTTCCATATCCTGCGCCGAATCATTTGCGTCCTCTTTTTCTTCCTTATCCTCCGCCGCACCTTCTGCCTCCGTGCCCTCTCCTGCCGCATTCTCCGGGGCTTCTGAGGCCATACTCTCCCCGCTTTCCGCAGAACCGCATCCTGCCGGCAATAAAGCCATATTCAAAACAATAAAAGCCGCTATCCATCTCTTTTTCATAATACTCTCCGTTTCGGAACGTCGCACTATCATTCCAATTTTTTCTTTCTATTATAACCAAAAACTCCCTGTCATACAACAAGGAGTCTTTACGTCTCAAAAAAATATACGGGACCATATTTCTACGGTCCCGCAATTTTTTCATATCGTTTCGATTTAGTAAACTTCTTTCCACTCTTCGATGTTGGAAGGATCGAATTTGAAAGGAGCGCCAAGGATGATCTCTGTGCCGCCGTCGCCAGCTTTCACGATTTCATAGTCACCCATATCACCAGCCGTGAACTTGTCGCCTTCCGCACCTGTGATCTCACCGTTTACCAGTGCTGCGGATGTGTATGCGCCAAGACGTCCAAGGTCAATCGGGTTCCACAGGAACATGTAAGGGCAGGAGTGAGCATCGTCATCACCGATGTACTCAGCCATCTCAGAAGGAAGTCCAAGGCCTGTCAGCTTCACAGAAGAGCCCTGATCCTGTAATACCTTAGCTGCTGCTGCGATACCAACTGTTGTAGGTGCGCAGATCACTTTCAGATCAGGATAGTTCTGCAGAAGAGCCTGTGTCTGGTCCGTGGATTTCTGAGGCTCGTCATCGCCGTATGCAACTTCTACCAGCTCCAGTTTGGAGTACTTCTCATCTGCTGCCATGATCTCTTTCATGGATTCAATCCATGCGTTCTGGTTTGCAGCCTGAGATGTTGCGGAAAGGATAGCCCACTGGCCTTCGCCGCCTGTGATGTCATAAACCGCATCCATCAGGCACTGACCGATCTCGGTAACACCGGCCTGGTTCACGTGTGTTAAACGGCTTGCTACGTTTACGGTGGAGTCAACGGAACAAACTTTGATGCCTGCGCCTGCTGCTTCTTCCAGAGCTGCCTGCAGAGCGTTCTCATCGTTTGCAGCCACACAGATGCTGTCAACGCCCTGAGAAATCAGAGACTGGATTACCGTGATCTGTGCATCGGCCGTCGGAGCTTCCGGATGCTGGATGATAGCCGTACCGCCAAGGTCCGCAACTGCTTCTTCAAAGCCTGTTGCCTGTCTTTCGTTGAACGGGTTACCTGCGGATTTGGATACAAATGCGTATGTACCGCCGCCTGCTGCAGCTTCCTCTGCGGGTGCTTCAGCTTCCTCTGCCGGAGCTTCAGTTTCTTCCGCCGGAGCTTCCTCTGCAGGTGCTGCTTCTTCCGTTGCTGCTGCCGGAGCTTCTTCTGCCGCATTACCGCAGCCAACAAGAAGTGTTGCTACCATTGCTACGCTGAGAATGGCACTTAATACTTTTTTCTTCATTTTTTAGGTCCTCCCTTAAAAAATTTGTTAATAGTTTATTTATATCAACCTCAAATCTCCACACAGTCCGAACATAACCGCAAACCAGCTTTGATCCAAGATAGATACCGCATCATTCAGGCTCTCGAAGCCTTTCTCTTTTTGTCTGAGATGCTCTGGGAAATATTCGGCAGAAGAACCGCACAAATCAACAGCGCACCCAGAATGATCAGGATAACCTGAGGATTCATATTAATCTGTCCAAGCCCTACGCGAAGGCAGGTAATTGTAAATGCGGAGATAATACCTCCCACCAGTTTACCTTTACCGCCGGCTGTGGAGATGCCCCCGAACACAGCCATAGCGATCGCATCCATTTCAAATCCTTTTCCGGTAGTCGTGTTTGCACCATAGGTCGCGCTTGTCAGAAACAGCGCCGACACGCCTGCGAGAAGCCCCAATACCGTATAGGAAATAAGCAGCATCTGATTTACCTTGACACCGGAGTAAAACGCCGTTCTTGAGTTGGAACCTATCGCATAGAGGTTCCGTCCGAATACCCGTTTCTCCGCAATCACCGTAAAGATAACCGCACAGATGATTACGATAAAGAACATATACGGAACCGGCCCTACCTTTCCGGCTATCATCCTGAATCCGTCAGCGTTTGTCAGAGATATGGAACCGCCGTCTCCCAGCGCGATCTCCGCAATACCGCGAAACACAATCTGGGTGCCCAGGGTGATGATCATAGTCGGTAATTCTCTGAACTTAGTTGCCAAAAGCCCGTTTATCATACCGCAAACCGTCCCGGTAATCAAGCCTATCGCCAGAACTCCGACAAACGGAACGCCCGCATTACTCGAAAGACAAGCTGTCGTAGCCGCCAGGCAGACCGTGGAACCTACGGAAATATCAATCTCTCCCATCAGCAGAATATACGCCATCGGGAACAGTAAAAAGATTTCTGTCAAATACTTTGGCATTTCACGGAGTACATTCGTCAGAGTGTAAACCGGAGAAATGCATTTGCATAAAATATTGATTGCGATAAACAGAACCAGCAACATGCCTTCCCAGCTAAGCAGCATTTTTTTCAGCGACTTATCGGGAGTTGCAGCTATTGTTCTTCCTGATTTTCCTGCCATAACTTTCCTCCTCCTTACATCTCTCTGTTTTCAAGGTTCGCCCTGTCCATCATGCGCTGCGTCAATACATTCAGTACGATAACCGCCACAATGATCACGCCCTTGATCGTATTTTGTGCAATCGCGTTTATGCCCACAAGCGGAAGCGCTTTGGATATAACCGATAATACCAGTGCGCCCAGCAGCGCCCCAAGCACGGAACCACGGCCGCCGTTCATGCTCACGCCGCCGATCACACATGCCGCGATCACATCCATCTCCTTGGATGTCTGCATGTTAGGCTGTGCGGACGCATAAACGGAAGTTGCCAGTGCGCCGCATAAACCGGAAAGCGTACCCATGATCGTATAAACCGCCGTCTTGATCGCCGCAACGTTGATGCCGGAAATCTCCGCCGCCTCCGCGTTGGAGCCTACCGCATAGATGCTTCTGCCGAACTTCGTCCACTTCAATACGATAAAGAAGATGATATAGCAGATGATTGTCACGGTGATCGTATTGTTGATCAGTCCGAAGCTCAGAGAATTGCTCAGTGTAAAGTCCTTAAAGCTGCCCAGCGCGTCCGCGCCCGCCCACTGATCCTGCGCCACCAGATAGGCAAATCCTCTGTAGATATACATAAAACCCATCGTGGCGATGATCGGCATCACCTTTCCGTAAGCGATGATCACCCCGATCAGCAGCCCGCACACGGCGCCCATTGCCGTGGCAATGAGAAAGCCGAGGAAAGTGCTCTCGATCTTGTCGTATTTATACATCATACCAATGGTCATTCCCGCAAAGGCAAGGGTGGAAGTGATCGAAATATCAATACCGCCGATCAGCAGCACACACAACATGCCAAGCGCCATAATCATAATAACCGAGTTGTTTTTCAAAATTTCCAGTATATTCTGCGCCGACATGAAATTCGGGCTCTTGATGGTCACGGCGATACATAAAACAATCAGAACGATGACCAGACTGGCTTCACGGGAGCCTGTGATTTTTTTCAGCAAAGATTTCTTTTCCATTATTTCACAACCTCCTCTTTCTTTTTCTTACCGCTCTTCTCCATGGCAAATTCCAGAATGGTCTCCTGAGTTGCCTCCTCACGGTTTAATTCACCGGTAACGCGGCCGTTGCACATCACATAGATCCTGTCTGACATACCCAATATCTCAGGCATTTCGGAAGAGATCATAATGATCGCAAAGCCCTTCTGCGCCAGTTCACCCATAATCGCATAGATCTCAGCCTTCGCGCCTACATCCACACCTTTTGTGGGCTCGTCCATAATAATGACTTTCATATTATCCTGCGCCAGCGCCTTAGCTACAACGACTTTCTGCTGGTTGCCGCCGGATAAGGAACTTGCCGGATCAAAAATCGTCACCGCCTTGGTATCCACATCCTCCAGGAATTTCTTAGAAAGTTCCCGTTCCTTCTTTTCGTTGGTAAAGCCGTTATTGGAAAGCTTTTTCACAATCGGCAGCGTGACGTTCCTGCCAAGTCCCCAACTCAGGATCAGCCCTGTCTTCTGTCTGTCCTCGGGCAGAAGGATAATGCCGTTTTTCATAGCATCTGTGGGATTTTTAACAACAATTTCCTTCCCTTCCAGAAATACCCTGCCCTCATTTTGTTTTGTGATACCGCAGATGCTCTCCACCACTTCCGTACGGCCTGCGCCGACCAGTCCGGTCAATCCCACAATCTCACCCGCGCGCACATGGAAATTGACGTTCTTGTAATAACCGGTACGGGAGAAGTTCTCAACCCGAAGCATTTCCTCACCGGGTTTCACTTCCGGTTTCGGGAACAGATCCTTGATCTCACGGCCTACCATGGCTTTGATCAGATCCGCGTTTGTAATGCCGTTCACATCGTAAGTGCCTATGTACTGGGAATCCCGAAATACGGTTACCCTGCTTGCCAGGCGGTACATATCTTCAAATCTGTGTGAGATAAAGATAATCGAAACACCGTTCTCTTTTAATTTATCAACAATCTTATACAGTTTCTGGGACTCGTTTGCCGTCAGCGCCGCCGTCGGCTCATCCAGAATAATGATCTTTGCATGGGTAGAAATTGCCTTTGCAATCTCAACCATCTGCTGCTGCGCC
The DNA here is from genome assembly GCA_022799355.1 of Lachnospiraceae bacterium. Lineage (GTDB taxonomy): Bacteria > Bacillota > Clostridia > Lachnospirales > Lachnospiraceae > 1XD8-76. The sequence goes on from JAAWOG010000033.1 coordinate 22,221, forward strand.
ACGGAAAGGGCTCCCATCTCCGCCGTAGCCTTAAAATCCGCGTCCAGTTCGTCGAGATACCCCTGTGCTTCCTCATTCATCTGCTTCCACTGGATCATGCCGTGCTTTTTGATCTCATGGTTCATAAAAATATTTTCCGTCACCGTAAGGTCCGGGTAAGATGTGGGATGCTGGTAAACTGCGGCAATACCAGCCTGCTGCGCATCTCTCGGTCCCTTAAAGTCCACCTTTTTGCCATCCAGATACATCTCGCCCTCTTCGGCTTTATGTACACCGGTTATCACTTTGATAAAGGTCGATTTACCCGCGCCGTTTTCCCCCATCAGCGCATGGACCTCACCCGGTTTGAGTTGAAACTGCACATTGTTCAATGCTTTCACGCCAGGGAATATCTTCGTAATACCCTTCAGTTCAAGTACATACTCTGACAACTCTCTCTCCTCCTATTTTAGTTCCGTATCTGTCCTTCCGGTATCTATTACCACAGAGCGATTTCCAGCCGACTTCTCGTCTGTAAATCCTCTGGATACCTCACGGACTGATACTGTCTTAGTTCCGTATCTAAGATACTATCTTAAGTTAATCTCAGTATAACACCGTAAAATATTTTCTGACTATCGTACTTTTTTTAGATTTGGGGTAAAATCATTTTCTTTTTTTTGTCCAAAATGGTATAATCGCTGCATGGGAACTTTCCCTGCCGAATACGCCACACTCCGAACACGATGCCTGGCAGGTTGCGGATCAAACCGCCTCCTACTGCCGGCATACGGCCTCCGATTAGCGGCGCGGAAATGAGGAAAAAAATGAAACTCTTAATTGTAGATGACGAAAAACTGACAAGGGACGGACTGATGCACAATATCGACTGGAAAGCGCTGGGAATCGACGCCGTTGTGCAGGCGGATGACGGTATCCATGGGTATGAAGCGGCGCTGGCTTTTCAGCCCGATATTATTCTCAGCGATGTGCGTATGCCCAGAATGAACGGTATTGAGATGGCTGAAAAACTGCAGCATATCAATCCGGCGCTCAGCATTATCTTTATGAGCGGCTATTCCGACAAAGAATATCTCAAAGCCGCCATCAAGCTGAAAGCCGTAAGTTATGTGGAAAAACCCATTGATCTTGAAGAGATCTCCGAAACCGTACTGGAGGCGAAAGCCGCCGTGGAAGCAGATCGGAAAGCCGCTTCCTCCAAGGCCCTTTCCCTCGCCCGTTTCCGCAGTGCCCTTGCCTCCCGGCTTGCCTACGCGCCGAAAGCGGATCACGCCGTTTTTCTCTCCGAAGAACCGGATCTTGACTTTCCGAAAGATGAAGATACCCTCTTTTTTACGTTTCTGATCCAGTTCCATCATAACACCTATAATCAGGAGGCTCTGACCGCTATTATGGAACCGGCAGTGGCAAACGTGCTGCATATGCTGCGCCTTCTGGAGATTCACTCTACAAGACAGGGGCTTTTGTACTTTTACCATGTCTGGGGCTTTTCAGATTACACCGAAAACCAGAAAAAAAATTTCGGAAACCTGCTGGCGCAGGCTCTCTCCGCCCTTTCCCTGCGCTATCATATCGTATTTGGAAAAAATGTGCGCGGGGCGCTCCATATTCATGATTCCTATAATTCCGCCGTTATCGAACTGCAGAACTCCTTTTTTTATCCGGACAACACCTATCGGATCTATGAACACCGGGACTCTTCCGATACCTTTTTCGACGTCAGCACGTTAAACGCGGACAGCCGCCTTTCCGAAGCGCTCCTGCGAAAGGATAAAAACCAGGCGAAACTCCTTTTGAATGAACTGTTTCAAAAGATCATGCCTCCCGTTAACGTCCTGCCCAATCAGGTGAAAGATCTGTATTATAAACTGTTTATTACCACAGGCGAAACCTGTGAAATGCTGCATCTTCAAAACACCGCGGGCAGCGAACCCGGCAGCAGCCTCTGGGGATATATTTCCGAGTGCGAATCCATCTACGAGCTGCACCGTCTGCTGGAAGAAAAAACCGAAGATTTCTTTTCTCAGATCCGGAACCGGAGTGAAAATAATTCCACCGTCTATCTGATCAAAGAATTTATTGCGGCCCATTATCAGGATGAGACATTATCCATCAAAGACATCAGCGAGCATGTTTTTCTCTCTTCTTCCTATATCTGCACCCTGTTTAAAAACGAGACAGGGCAGACGCTGAACCAGTATCTGACGGATTTCCGGATAGACAAGGCAAAAAACCTGCTGACCGATCCCAGATACAAGATCACCGACATTTCCGCCCGGGTAGGCTACAGCGACGGAAACTATTTTGGAAAAACCTTTAAAAAACTGGTGGGAATGTCCCCCTCGGAATACCGGGAACAGGAACTGAACTTCTCATAACGGAGCCTTGCCATGAAAAAAAAGCTGCAGTCCGCCGTGCACTATTTTCTGCACGACATGAAATTTAAAAACAAGTTTATGATCACCCATCTGATCCTTGTCCTTTTCCCTACGCTGATCGTATTTCTGTTTTTGTACGGAAGGCTTTCCCATATTATTACTGACAATACGATCGAATCGGAACAGGCGTTGGTAAGCCAGACGGCGGATACTCTGGGGGCTACGATCAGCCAGCTCAATCTCTCCATGGACAGCATCACCTCCAATCCCTTCCTCTCGGAAGCCACCTACACGCCGGACGTCTATGGCTATCTTTCCGATAAACAGGGCTCTGTGCAGGCACTGGAATTTTTCAGCAATATCAATTCCCTGATTGACCATGAGTTTATTACCGCCATAAAAATATATATTCCATCAGATAGAGAAATCCAATTTTACTCTCCCTCTTTTTCCGGCGTCATATCTTCCGTTGACGAAATCTCCGGAAGTTACTGGCACGGTATTTTTGCCGGGCAGCCGGAAATTGTCTCGCTGCTTTGTCCCTCTTTTTATCTGACTACCAAAGAGATCCGGGATCTGGGCTCACTGGCTTTTATACAAAAATTTACAAACCTGGCAAATCCCGATGGGGAATGCAGCTATGTCGTCATCTACTTTTCCGAAAGCTATCTGGAAAACATGCTGCACAAAAACCTTACCGGCACAAACAGCGTATACTATCTGATCAACAGCAGAAACTCCATTGTCGCCTCCTCCGATAAAAGCCTTGCCGGCACCTATTTTAAACGGTATGAGGCGATCCCGGAGGCAGTGGGCAGTACGGAAGAATTTGCCACCACAACGATCCTCGATGAAAATCTTTACATGGGCTATCGTGAGATCGACCACACAGACTGGCGGCTGGTTTCCGTAATTCCCGTAAGCAGCGTTTTTTCAGAAGGACGCCAGGTACTTGTCAGCACCGCCGAGCTGTATCTGGTCTTTGTTTTTCTTGCCTGCGCAACGGCGCTGTTTTTATCCGGCAGCCTTGCGAAGCGTCTCTCCCTTGTGGTAGAAAAGATCAATCAGAATCGTGAAAAGAGCCTGGTTCCGTTTGAGGATAACTCCGATAAAGATGAGATCGGGCAGCTTGTCACCAACTATAACGCCATGGTGGAGCGCATCAACCAATTGATGGAAGAACAGACCGAGACGGCCGAGAAGCTGAAAGTTTCCGAAGTGAAGGCGCTGCAGGCGCAGATCAACCCTCACTTCCTCTATAATATGCTGGATATGGTCAACTGGCTTGCACAGAGCGGCAAGCAAAAAGAAGTCTCCCTCGCGGTACAGACTCTGTCCAAGTTCTACAGGCTAACCCTTTCCAAAAAAAATATCACAACACCGATCCGGGAAGAGCTGCGGCATGTGGAGCTCTATGTAAAATTACAAAATATGAGATATGAGGACAAGATTTCTTTTCTGATCGATGTGCCGGATGAGATTCTGGATTTTGAGATTCCCAAACTGGTGCTGCAGCCCATCGTGGAAAACTCCATCCAGCACGGTATTTTTGAAAAGGAGTCCAAGGAAGGGACTATTGTCATTATGGCATGGACCGAAGGAAATGATATCGTCTTTGTGGTCTCCGACGACGGCGTCGGCATCCCGCCCGAAAAACTGCCCTGTATCCTGGACGGCACTTACGAAGACGGCAAGGGCAGCAATATCGGTATTTATAATACGCATCTGCGGCTGCAGCTTCTTTATGGAGAGACCTATGGACTTCACTATGAAAGCACTCCGGGAACCGGTACGGAAGTACAGGTGAAATTGCCGGCGATGACCTCCTAGTACTGCATTACGGAAATAACGGTGAAAATCAGTGCCCGATATTTGTGTCAGGGCAAGGCGGAAGAGGGAGACGATGCGGTGGCATCGTTGACTGATGACAACGCGGCAATGACACAAAGAGCGGGTGCTGAGTTCACCGAAATTTCTGCAAGGTAGTACTAATCCGCGTCTCCCCACATTGAAACCTCCCTGCCTGGCTGATAAAAGCCGTCCGAAAACAACAGGTACATAAATTTTAAAGTATTGCTCCCTGCTCCTTTAAAATCCGCGCCACATTTTCATAGCGGAAATTCTTCTCATGCGCCGCATATACCGCAGCCATCACGCCGGCGGCATGTCCGGTGGACACACAGGTCATGGAGATGCGCAGAACGCTGTAAACGAAATGAGAAACCATCTGAATATTACGCGCCGGGATATGGAGGAGATACATAAACTCAGCAAAGAAACATCATGGCGGAGCAGAAAATATTTCAAAAATACACGCTGTCAGAGGGATATTCCCCTGACAGCGTGTGTTTTTACCAAATCGTTTTTGCCGTCATTCCTTGATTACGTCCAGTTCTGTGAGATTGACACCGGACTCAGTCAGTATTACCTTTAATTCAATGTACCGGCGTTTCATTTTTTTATATCCCAAAGATTCTTTATCCGTATCCACCATATAGTCCTGTAGCCTTGCAAATTCCTCAACATTCCTCTGCATCATTTCTTTATCTGACATACAATCCCCACCTCTCTTTCAATCTGTACTGATTGTTATAATTTAATCTTAGCAGATTATGCCGGCTATATAAAATTATAAGCACTTTACACCATGACACTTTTTCAGGTTAAATATACTATATTTTCTATACTTTATCTATCAGTTTCTTTTTACTGACCACCGGCTCGCAGGTAAGATCCACTCCCAGCCGCTTAAATGTCTTAATGTCTACCTCCGACAGCATAACGGAAGTATGAACCTGGCAGTCTTTCAGGTTCGGGAGCTGTTCCAGCGCCGCCCTTGCGTTTTTGTCGCCGGTTGCGGCAAGAGAGAGGGCGATCAGTACTTCATCCGTATGAAGCCTTGGATTTCTTCCACCCAGATACTTTACTTTTAACTCCTGTATCGGTTCAATGGCTTCCGGACTGATCAGCTTCACATCATGATCAATCCCCGCAAGGAATTTCAGGGCATTCAGCAAAAGCGCCGCCGATGCACCAAGAAAATCGGACGTTTTGGAGGTGATAATATGACCGTCCGGCAGTTCGATCGCCGCCGCCGGCAATCCGGTCTCCTCTACCCGCTTCTTTGCCGCCACTGTCACCCTTCTGTCGGCGGTAGTGATCTTCGCCTGTTTCATCAGCAATTCAATCTTGTATATCTCATTCTCAGAAGCTTCTTCTCTGACCACCTTTCCGGCTGCGGTATAATAACGCCGGATGATCTCCATACAGGAAGCCTGCCTGCAGACCTCATCATCCACAATGCAGTTTCCCACCATATTTACACCCATATCCGTAGGAGATTTGTAAACACATTCTCCGTAAATCCCCTCAAAGATAGCGCTGAGCACCGGGAATATCTCGATATCCCGGTTATAGTTTACGGTCGTCTCCCCGTATGCTTCCAGATGGAACGGATCGATCATATTGATATCATTTAAGTCCGCCGTAGCCGCCTCATAGGCAAGATTAACCGGATGCTTCAGCGGCAGATTCCAGATCGGGAACGTCTCGAATTTTGCATACCCTGCCTTAATGCCCTTTAAACTGTCATGATAAAGCTGGGACAGGCATGTCGCCATCTTTCCGCTGCCCGGTCCCGGTGCCGTTACTACCACAAGCGGGCGCGTTGTCTCAATATAATCATTCTGCCCAAACCCCTCCGGGCTGACGATCAGCGGTACATTGGACGGATAGCCCTCTATCATATAATGTATATACACCCGAATGTTCTTTTTCTCCAGCCGGTTTTTAAACTGGACCGCCCCCGCCTGTCCGGTGAAATGCGTGATCACAACGCTTCCCACTAACAACCCGCAGCGCTCAAACTCCGCGATCAGGCGCACCACATCCACATCATAAGTGATGCCCAGATCCCCCCGCACCTTATTTTTCTCGATATCCGTCGCACTGATGACCAGCACGACCTCCGCCATATCGGAGAGTTCCATCAGCATCTTTAATTTCGCGTCCGGCATAAACCCCGGCAGCACCCTTGACGCATGATAATCGTCAAAAAGCTTACCGCCAAACTCCAGATACAGCTTGTCCCCAAACTGCGCTATCCTGTCCCTAATATGCTGAGACTGTATTTTTACATACTTTTCATGATCAAACCCTTTTTTCATTCTGTCTTCCCTCTTTTGTTATCCTTAAGCGTTGAAAATTCTTCTTTGCTCACCCATCTATTTTAGTGGAAAACGGTAAATTTTTCAATGTTTATTATCTGTTTATCCTTTTTATATGCTGAACTGCTACTTTTATACTACTGCCTCGATCAGTACTTTATCCCCCAACACAATCTCTTTTACGCCGGTTTCTTTCTTTTTATTGAAGTTAAAACTGAGCATATACCCCTTTTTCAAACGGAAATGATTAAGATAGCCCACAAGCTGTTCTTCTCCCCGCTCATGATACGCATTTCCCCTCCATACTTTCATTTCAATCACGCTCTGTTCCCCACGATAATCGATCACCAGATCCATCCTCTCACGATTGCGCGTCTCCGGTTCCACATAGCTGTTGCCGACGCCGTTGATAATCGGTTTTAAAAACAACATAAAATAGCGTCTGCCCGCATCCTCCAGAAAAGTCTCATCTTTATCACCATAAAGCTGTCCGAACGCCTCAACGAATTTTTCCAGCACTCTCCTGACATTCAAATGTCCGTCTACAATAAACCGGTTTTTATCCTGCGCCCCCGCATCATACATCCTGCTTCCTACAAACTCCTCCGAAATAAACAGGTTATAGAGCACCGATTCAAAAATCCGATTGGCAACAACGGTAATCCCGTTATCATTTTTTATAAAACCAAACATTGCCGCCACATCGATATAATGATTCTGGGACACATAGGGGATCTGTTTCCCCGTAAACAAAAGTTCATACAGTACGGTGCGGAGCATCGGATAGTCCGTCAGTTTTCCTGCCAGCGACTGAAATAGCGGATTATTGTCATTGAGCAGAAGTTTTACCGCTTCGATAATCCCCTCCTTCGTCCATGCGCTTCCCCGATGAGAAAAACCTTCCATCTCCGTCACTCTCTCATCCATAAACTGACAAAGCCGGGAAACCAGATAGGGATACCCGGACGTATAGTCATAAAGCAGTCCTGCCATCTTCCCGGTATCCATCCCCGTATGATAATCCTTATCATATTCCGCCAGCATCCCGGCGATCTCCTGCGCGGAAAAACTCATATCCACTCGAAATTCAGCCGCAATATTCCATGGACTGTTGATTTTATGGTCCGTATCCGGACGAAGTTTATGTTTTATATTACGGACATCGTACACTCCTGCCAGGATTACGGACTGAAAAGTAGAAACTTTTCTTCTTTTCAGATAATACGCCCGCAATTGTGCCAGAAAATCTATAAACACCTGATTATTGGCAGCCAAATCCACCTCATCGATAATCAGCACGATCTTCTGCTCCGACATTTCACACCAGCTCTTCAGAACTTTAAAAAGTGCCTGAAGAGAAGATGTCCACGCCTGTTTTTCCTGAAATGACACCAGCTTTTCCCGGATTCCATCCGGAAAATATTCTACCAGATCCAGCAATTCCTCGGTAAATGCCGCAACAAATGACTGTTCACTTTCAAAAGAAGAAAAACTCATTGTCTGAAAATCCATACTGACAACAAGATAATCCTTTTTCAAATACTCCGTAAGAGCCATCAGCGTAGTGGTTTTTCCATACTGTCTTCCTTTATTTACCGTAAAATACTTTTCTTTATCCACCATTGCCCTGATCTGCTCCAGGCGGCTTGTAAGATCCACCATATAATGCAGTTCCGGATCGCAGTACCCTTCCGTGTTAAATACTTTTGCCATCTGCCGCCTCCCTATTTCATCCCTCTTTCATCTCTTTAGTTTGCCACAATTATTTTACAATTACAAGCAAATAGCATAAAAAAATCCGGGTACCACCCCTTCCTGAAAAGGCGGGCGATACCCGGATCATTCAGATCCTTTTTTCTTATACGCTCTTACACTTTCTTACGCTCTCTTGGACTGCACTTCCGCTTCGTATTTTTCAATTTCCTCAAACCATTCGTTCTCGCCCTTTACGCCGCACTCTTCACAGTACTGCTCCCAGACTTCTCCGAAGGGCAGGCATTTTACCGCCTCATGCATTGCCATCAGCTTCGTAAACTGCGACTTATCCTGCAGCTCTTTCAGCATGGCATTGGGCGTCAGAAGCGCGATCAGAAGCGCTTTCTGCATACTCCTTAAACCGGTCGTCCAGGCGGAAACACGGTTGATCGCCGCGTCGAAATAATCCAGTGCGATATAAACACGCCCTAGCGCATCGTTTCTTACGATCTCCTTCGCGATCTCCTTTGTCTCATCATCCAGTACAACCACATGGTCGCTGTCCCAGCGGATGCCTCTTGTAACATGCAGCGCCAGTTCCGGGAAGAAGCAGAGCAGTGCAGGAATCTTATCGGAGACAACTTCTGTGGGATGATAATGGCCGTTATCCATCAAAGGCAGGCATTTATCTTTATGCGCTGCCGCAAAGCTCAGCGCGAACTCAGCGGAACCCGCCGTGTACGCCTCCACCCCGATACCGAATACCTTGGATTCCACGCAGGGTTTTACCTGATTGAAATCGTAAGGCTCGGAGAGGATTGCTTCGATAGACTCTTTATAACGCATTCTCGGTCCCATTCTGTCAGCCGGAACATCTTTGAAGCCGTCCCCCGTCCAGATATTCATCACGCAAGGGATTCCTGTCTCTTCCGCAAAATACCTGGAAATACGAATGCAGGCCTTGCCATGCTCGATCCAGAAATTTCTTGTCTCTTCGTCAGGGCTTGAAAGTGTCAGCCCGTCTTTTACCTTCGGATGGGAGAAGAAGGTGGGATTAAAATCAAGTCCCATATTTCTCTCTTTCGCGAACTCCACCCATTTTTTGAAATGTCTCGGCTCAATCTTGTCGCGGTCCACAAAGCCATCCTCCTCAAAGATCGCGTAGCAGGCATGCACGTTGATCTTCTTTGCACCGGGACAGAGAGAAAGCACCTTGTCCATGTCCGCAAATAACTCTTCCGGTGTTTTTGCCTTCCCGGGATAGTTGCCTGTGGTCTGGATACCGCCGGTTAAAGGACCGTCGTGGTCAAAGCCGATCACATCGTCTCCCTGCCAGCAATGAAGGGATACGGGTACCTTCTTCAATGTTTCGATCGCCTTGTCCGTGTCCACGCCGTAAGCTGCATAAGCTTCTTTGGCTGCTGCGTAATGTTTCGCCATTTGTTGATTCCTCCTGTTTGTTGTTTATTTTATATGTTGATTCTCCGCCTGAAAATCCCTTTGTAAGAGTTCAGGTATATTGCCATATACCGCTGCATATCGTTATGCCGGTCAGTTAATCAGGGATTATATGTTTTCACCCCAAAGGATGCAAAGACGCTCTCTCTCGCCTCCTTTAAGCCCGCAAACTCTCCCGCTTTTATCATCTGCGCCATCAGATTCCCGATCGCCGTGCCCTCGCCCGGTCCCGCATAGACCGTTCTGCCGGATTTTGCCGCCGTCAAATTGTTCAGATATACCGCATTGGAACCGCCGCCCACGATATTGATCGCCGGATAACGTACACCGGTCAGCGCTTCGATCTCCTTCACGGTCTCCGCATAGCTCTCCGCCAGGGACTGGTAAATCACCGCCGATAGCTCTCCGATGCTCTCCGGCACCTGCTGCTTTGTCCTTCTGCAATATTCTTTGATTGCCTCCGTCATATTCTCCGGCGCCATAAAACAACTGTCATTCACATCCACCCTGGACGGAAAGTCTTTCGCCTCCTCCGCCATATCACAGAGCTGCGCAAAGGAATATGCATCCTGCAGCTCATGCCGCACCGACTGGATCATCCAGAGTCCCATAATATTTTTCAGATAACGAAAACGGTATTCATAGCCGCCCTCGTTGGTGAAATTCTTTTCCATGCTCTCCATGCTGCAGATGGCTTCCTTATTCTCCACCCCCATCAAAGACCAGGTACCGGAACTGATATACAGGCATTCCTCAGACTGTGTCGGCACCGCCATCACCGCGGAAGCGGTATCATGGGTTGCGGGAAGCACCACTTCACAGCTAAAGCCCACTTCCTTTTCCACCTCCTCGGAAAACTTTCCGACCACCGTGCCCGGCATGGACAGCGGCAAAAACATATCCTTCGGGAAACCCAGCATATCGATCAGCTCCATATCCCACTGTTTTGTGGAAGGGCTCACAAGCTGCCCGGACGTTGCATTCGTATATTCGGACACCTTATTCCCCGTCAGCAGGAACTGGAAGTAGTCCGGCAGCATCAGGAATGTTTTCGCCTTTGCCATCAGCTCCGGCTCCTGCAGTTTATGCGCCATCAACTGATAGATCGTGTTGAACATCTGTTTCTGGATACCGGTCCGTGCATATAAATCCTTCTCCGGAATGATCCTGTAAACTTCCTCGTCCATCCCCTCCATACGGGCGTCGCGGTAGCCGTATGTATTGCCGAGTACTTTATCGTTTTCATCCAGCAGCACATAATCCACCGCCCATGTGTCGATTCCCATGCTCACCGGAATCCTGCCGATCTCCCTGCATTTCCGAATACCGGCTTTGATCTCCCGAAACAGATGCTCCGTATCCCAGCATCTGTGACCGTCCTTTTTTACCATACCATTCTCAAAACGATGGATCTCCTCCAGCACGATCTTCCCGTTTTCCACCGTGCCCAGAATATGGCGTCCGCTGGATGCCCCGATATCCACCGCCAGATAATAATTTCCCATAGTTTTTTCCTCATTTCCGCACCATCTTCGGCGCTTTCACCCTCTATATAATAACCCCGGCATAATCTTATACCGCCGCCGGAACCTTTGTCTTTTCAAGTATAGCTTATCCCAGGTCTTTATAACAGGACTTTATTTGCAAAATTTACCGTCCTTATTTGCAGTCCCCGCTCCCCCTGGGCGGCGCTTTAATATCCTATTTTCGCAAGAATATTTTCTACCGTGCCAGCAAGAGAAATGCTGAACTCCTCCGTCAGATAAGGAGTTTCCTCCCCGCAGATACAGCGTCCGAGCTGCTCCACCTCAAGTCTGTAATTGTTGGGCACTTCCACCGTTCTCAGTTCATCCTTTCCGTCAAAGGTGCGCAGGTGGTAACTCAGCGTGCCTGGCGCGTTGAACCCGAACTCCCCGGAAACAATACATCCTTTTGATCCGTGGATCTGGAACCGGTCCAGCGCGGAATTTTTTTCGGTCTCCAATACCATACCGCAATCCATATGGGCTTTGCTCCCATCCGCATATTCCAGTACGGCAGTTGTGTAGGTATCGATGCCTTCCTTTGAAAAAGCCGCCGCGGCATGAATATCTGTCGGCACCACCCCCGTCATCCGTTGGATAAAGCTCAGCGCATAAACGCCCAGATCGTAGGTACAGCCGCCAAGAGTCTCTTTCCGCATACGTATATTACTGTGATCATAGTCCGATGTGATCAGCGCTGCTTCCAGATACCGCACTTCCCCAATCTCCCCTTCTTCAATCGCTCTTTTGATCTCTTTTATATAGGGGCTGTGCTGGTACGCAAAAGCTTCCATCAAAAACACATGATTTTCCCCTGCTGCCTGAAACATCTCCCGTGCCTGTCCGGCATCGGGAGCCAGCGGTTTTTCACATAATACATGCTTTCCGCTCTTTAAAGCTTTTATGGTCCACTCATAGTGCATGGTATTGGGAAGAGGGATATACACTGCCTCAATCTCTTCATCTTCCAGCAGTTCCTCATAGCTTCCGTAGGCTCTCTCAAAACCGTACTTTTCCCGAAACTCTTCCGCCTTCTCCCGGTTTCTGCCTGCCACCGCCGTCATGCTGCAGTTTTCGGCAAGGCTCATCCCCCGCGCCATATCCCGTTCAAAGATATACGCCGTTCCCATAACGCCCCATTTGATTTTTCTCATCGCTCCATCTCCTCTTCCATATTTACGTTTCTTATTTCTTACTTTTTCCGCAATATAAATTATTGTTTATTCTGCGGTCAATAACCAATATAACCATTTTATCGATTCCTGCCTCTAAATACAAGTTGATAAATTTTTTTATTTGCCCTATACTGAGGAAGAAGGTCTTTTATCGAATGCCCTTTCGGCATCCGGAACCGGCATTTCAGCAGAAAAAGGAATCCGATATGCATCCTGAACTTTTGGAACGGTTAAAACCTGTCTCTGAGGAAGAGCAGGCAATTTTGGACGGGAGCAAAGACGTACAGAGAGACTTATATACCACCGGGCAGCATCACGGACACCGCGCTTTAGAGGATGGCGACGAAAACTCCCGGGGCGGCTGCGTTTTTGTCCCCTCCGACAAACCCAATTTTATCGTAGACAGCCGTAAAATGCTGGAAAAAGGAAAGCTGATTGATATCCGGCTTCATACAAGGTTCATCCACTTTCCCGTCCATCGGCACAACTACGTGGAGATTATCTACATGTGCAGCGGTTCCACCACCCATATCATAGGCGGACACAATACCGTAAAGCTTGAGACCGGGGAATTGCTTTTTTTAAATCAGAACGCCACCCAGGAAATTCTGCCTGCCGGAAAAGATGACATTGCCGTCAACTTTATTATCCTGCCGGAATTTTTTGACCGGGCCTTCCTGATGATGGAGGAGGAAAGCATTCTGCACGATTTTCTGGTAGGTTCTCTGAAGGCGGAAAGCGGCCTGGTTGATTACCTGCATTTTCAGGTACGGGATGAACTGCCGATTCAGAATCTAGTGGAAAACCTGATCTATTCTCTCGTAACAAAACAAAAAAACTCCCGGAATATCAACCAGACCACCATGGGGCTTTTGTTTATCCTGCTCCAGAACCAGAGTGATAAAATCAACAAAAACGATCCGGCGCAGTATGAACAGAACCTGATCTTTACCGCATTGAAATATATTGAGGATAACTACAGAACCGGCACACTCGAGGAGTTGTCCGCCCTTGTCGGGCAGCCCGACTATTATATCAGCAAGCTGATCAAACGCCATGCCGGACATACGTTCAAAACCCTGCTGCAGATAAAACGGCTCAATCAGGCGGCGTTTCTTCTGACTACCACAAAGCTTCCCGTGGAAAACATTATTCTGCTTGTGGGCTATGACAATACCAGTTATTTTCACCGGATATTCAAAGAACATTTTCATATGACGCCGAGAGCGTACCGGCTTGCGGCCTCCGGCAGATTGGCAGAACCGGAATAACGGTAAGCAATAATACATAAAAATCAACAGACAATCAATTCACATAAGGAAACGGAGAAATACCATGATAAAACTGATCGCCAGCGACCTTGACGGCACTCTCGTCTCCGGCAATATGTCGGACCTTCCCGAGGGTTTCCCGGAAACAGTAAAGGAACTGAAACAAAAAGGCATACTCTTCGCGGCTGCCAGCGGCAGGCAATATCACAACCTGCGCCGGCTTTTTCATGAAATAAAAGACGACATAGCCTATATCTGCGAAAACGGCGCTCTGACCATCTATCAGGGAGAGGTTCTCAACAAAGTGGAGATTCCCCCGGAGACAGCCCTCCCCATTATCCGCCGCCTGGAAAAAGAACCCGGCACGGAAGTTCTGGTCTCCGGCGCCTTTACCAGCTACATCTGTCCCAAAGAACCGCTGTTTGAAGAATATATAAAAGGAATGAGAAATCAATATAAAGTCGTATCTGATTTAACTGATATCGGAGAACCCATTATCAAACTGGCGCTCTTTGAAAAGGAAGGCACGGAGGAGAGAGATCGGCAATCCTACTGGCAGAGCCAGTTCCCTCCCTCGGTAAAAGTCGTAACCTCCGGCTCTCTGTGGCTGGATTTCCTCTTTCCCGACGCACATAAAGGTATAGGCATTGAAGCGCTTTCACACCGCCTCGGTATCTCCCGGGAGGAAATCCTTACCTTCGGAGATAATTACAATGATATTGAAATGTTCAAAGCCAGCGGTGTCAGCGTCGCCGTGGAAAACGCCCGCCCCGGCATCAGGGAATTGTGTGATTACACCACGCCCTCCGTTATGGCATTTATTGATAAAATGCTAAAAACGGACTTTTTACTCTAGTTTTCCGCATTTATAACTCTGAGAGCACATAACACTCCAAATATATAAAGAAAGGCTGCATAAAAATGAATATCTGTATTGTTGGCAACGGAAATATCGTAAAACGTTTTTTGGAAGATGTCCGGCCGATCACAAACGTGAAAACGGCCGCCCTCTGTGTGAGAGAGCAAAGCAGGGAAAAGGGGGCTGCGTTATCCGAAAAATACCGGATTCCTCTCCTTTTCACAGACTATGCCGCCGCTTTAGAGCGCAGCGATATTGATACGGTTTACCTGGGCATTCCCAACCATATCCACTATTCCTATGCAAAACAGGCTCTGGAAGCCGGAAAAAACGTAATCTGTGAAAAACCTTTTACCATCCGTCCGGCTGAGACCGAGGAGCTTATCGCCCTTGCCGAAGAAAAAGAAGTGTTCTTATGGGAGGCGTGCAAAATACCTTACGCACAGACGTATCAGGTTCTGCGGGAAAAACTGCCTCTCATCGGTACGCCGAGAGTAATTCACTGCAACTATTCCAGAAAATCCAGCCGTTACACGGATTTTCAAAAGGGCATCCTGCATCCTGCTTTTGATCCCGAAAAGGCGGGGGGAAGTCTCTATGATATCAATATATACAACCTGCATCTGGTGGCTGCTCTTTTCGGCGCCCCAAAAGCCGTCCGCTATTACGCCAACCGCGCGGCTAACGGCGTTGATATCTCCGGGACAGCCATCCTGGAATATGAAGGTTTCCACGCCCTCTGCACCGGCTCCAAGGATTCCACCAGCCCCAGCGGCGTCATTCTGCAGGGAGCCCGGAAAAG
>JAAWOG010000034.1 GCA_022799355.1 Lachnospiraceae bacterium
ATCCGTGGGCAATGTCTCCCAGAAGGTTTTGACCGCGAATCTGCGCTCCATGGAGGCGAGCGGCCTGCTCACCCGGAAGGTATATGCGGAGGTGCCTCCCCGGGTGGAATATACTTTAACGGAGACAGGATACAGCCTGAAACCGATTTTAGACGCCATGGTGGCCTGGGGGGTGGAATACAAAGCATAGCATTCCGGAAAGAGGGACTGAGAAGGCAGAAAAAAGCGGGAGAGGAATGACAGGCTTATGGGAAGTTCGGCCGTTTCAACAGGGAAAAGGGGATGAAGAGAGGGCGGTTGCTAAGAAACGAGGGGATTGTATGCAGAATCAGGACATCAGGGAATATTTTTCCCGCATAGGCATCCAAAAGATTACCAAGCTGGACACGGCATTGCTGGAGGCCTTCGGGAAGGAAGAGGGTGAGAGGCATATAGAGCGTCTGGACGAACTGTTTGGACGCTCCGAAGAGAGGCTGCTTTGCGGGACGGGCGGTACGGTGTACCTCCACCGCCAGGAGGAGCTTGTGGCGTATATGAACCAGAGCCTGAAGATGAGCCTTCTGGCGGCTTCCTTTTATGACCGGGTGTTTTTCAAGAGAGCCGCGGAGTTTCTGCTGGAATATGCGTCCTGCTTTGCAGAGGATATTTTCGACATGGGCTGCGGGAATGGGATTCTCACTTGCTTCCTTGCCCTGCAGCATCCGGATTCCCATGTGACGGGGCTGGATTTATCCAAAGAGGCGGTCTGCGTGGCAGGTGAGCTGGCGGGGAAGCTGAGGCTGCAGAATGTGTATTTTATGCGCAATGTGCAGGAAATGAAGAAAGTACAAGAAGCGCAGAAAGTACAGGAATGCGGCACACTGCTTTCCTGCCGCACGGCGCACGAAAATGTGGCGTGGAGGCCTCTCTGTGAGGAAAATGCGGCTGCGGCCCTGACGGCGGAGGAGCAGGAGCAGAGACACCGGCAGTATGCGGGTGTGCTTTCGGCGCTGATAAAGCCCCGGGGGTATCTGGTCAGCGTGGAGCGCTATGATGACGATAGAGCATATGCAGGACTGGTCCGCGCGCTGGAGCGGCAGGGGCTTTTGCAGGTTAAGGGGACGCATATGCAGTTTTCCTGCAAATGCGGGGATGGGACAGGTACCTTTCAGACAGGGATTTTTCAAAAAACCGGATAAAAGTTAATCGAAAACGGTTTTCCAGTTATCAGACAGACAGGCGTCAAAGCACATGTCTATCTGTTCCTCATTATTCTTCTCCGTGGCAAGGGCGGGCAGCCTTCCCCTCTCAAAGTAATCGCTGGAGACGGTTTCTATATTGGCTTTAAATCCGCCCCCAATTACTGTGCAGAGCACAAAAATCTTGCACACCTTGTAGGCATAAACGGGTAAATTGTGCTTTTCCCTGTCCTGTACCGCGATGACCATATCGGCTGTCACATCCAGTCCGGCTTCTTCCTTTACCTCTTTTATCACGTTCTCCTTCACGGAGACATTGACATCGACCCATCCACCGGGCAGCGACCAGGAGCCGTTTTTCTCCTGTACCAGCAGAATTTTGCCATCCTGGAAAATTGCGGCACGGCAGTCTATTTTGGGGGTCTGGTATCCGATTTCGCTGCAGAATAAATTTCTGACTTTATCCATTGGAATCGCCGATTTGAAGGAAATCATTTCCGCAGCGATTTCACGGATCCTCTCATAGCGCTCTCTGTCAAACTCGTCCCTTCCATAGAAAATTCCTGCCTGTGCCAGGCTCTGTAGCTCTACGGCCCACTGCAGCCATTTTTCATTCTGCTCCATACATTCTTCCTGCTCTATACATTTATTTTAATCCATGGATTTATACTGTTCCATGCACTTCTTCCGTTCCAAATGTTCATTTTGCCTCGTGTGCTCTTCCTGTTCCATCGTTTTCCTGTCGGTTTCTCCGGTACTCCAGGGGAGTACAGCGCATGTATCAGCCTTTTGCTTAGTCTATTGGATGGAGCAGCTGAACAAAACCGGAGGCAGGCAATTCTCCGGCCGCACGAATACAAAGTCCGCTCTGCTTTGCCCCCGGGCGGTAATCCGGACTTCTGCTTCCTCTGCGGAAGGGTTTATGCTTATTTTGACATTCAAAATTTCACCTTTCCGTATGCTTCCTGCTTTGTATTCAAATGGAGAAAGCCATTCCTGCCTTTTTAGGGCCCGCGCAAGAATGTATAAGGAATTCGCTATTCCAAACTACAGGGATGAGGAATAACAGTTATACAGAATTTCTCCGGAATCCTTTGTCAGATCCTTCACCAGATAACCGCAGGTAAAGGGAAAGAAGTCGAATTTCTCAGTGCCGGTATGGAGAAAGCCATAAGCTTCATACCACTTTCGCAACACCTGGTTTTCCTCTACAATGCCTATGCGCATTCTGGTACAATTCATAGACCGGGCCTTTTCAAACGCATTTTTCAGCAGCCGGCCTCCGATTTTCTTGTGCCTGTAATCCGGAAGAACACACAAATTATTCAGTTCGCATTCCTGGTTGTCCAGGAGCAGCAGAGAGTAATATCCCACAACTTTTCCGGCTTCAAAATACCCGTACATAGGACGATGTTCTACATTCAGATGCCAGAGTAGTCTTTCCTCATTCGTTGCGGACGCAGTAAATCTCGGGGCATTTTCCTCCGTAATTCCAAATTCTGCCGCCACTGTTCCAAAGCTTTCTTTCATCACCATTACACATTGCGGGATATCTGCCTGGCAGATTTTTCTTATCATGACTTTACCTCTGCATATTATTTATGCGCTCTTACTATACATTTCCGCTGCTCCGAAACCTTCTGCCTTTGGTTCGCAGCATTCGCTTTTCACGCCTATTCTAACACATTTCCGGGTTTTCCGCAATCCAGGTTAATTTTGCTATAACATCATCTTTCCTCTTTTTCCAAATCATGATACGATAGAACCTGGATCATAAAAAATGCGAAGCGCTATGGCCTGTTGTCTGTCATTAGTCCTGGGCTGCTCTGTGCCGCCTGCGGCCGCCTGAAAGAGGATGGCCTGGCGCCCGTGTATGGGCGCCGGACGGAAGCGGTGTAACGGAAACCGGCACCGCTTCCGAAGGCAGTCTGTGGGCGGAAAACAACACATAAGGGAAAGCTGACATATCTGTCAGGCGAAACGCAAAACGGCATTTATGCAGGACAGACAAAAAACAAAAAAATTTAAAAAGACTGAAAGGATTGCAAAGTCCGCACCGTATTATTATTGAAACCCGAAAACAAGCAGCGTATTTTGCTGGCTCAATTTATGGCCTGCGGCCGCAATTACTGTTAGGTCCTGTTCCTGCCATTGCCCGACGGCGGCATGGAAGCGGGGACGGGAAAAGAGGAATGACCGGGCCCGCAGGCCGCGGAAAGGTATGGTGAAGGAAATGAAAAGGATGAAGAAGGTTGTATTGGTTCTCGCGGCGGTACTGGTTTTGGGGCAGACAATGTCCATGACCGCCATGGCGCACGGGCATGGCAGAGGCCATCACAGGACGAGGGTTGTTTACAGCCAGTGCAATGTGGATGGCTGCAATGTGACTGCGGTGCATGAGCATGACGGCGTCTACTGTTACGGACATACCCTTTGGGACGGGCATGATTATCATCAGGTCTGCGACGTGGAGGGATGTACGGAGATAACTGAGCACGAGCATGACGGCGTGTACTGTCTGCCGCATTGCAGCAATGACGGCCACAGCTATCATGATTCCGGACATTGCGGGGGACATCGCAGGTGCAGATAAGAGTTTGACTGAGGTGACAATGAGAAGCGAAGCTGAGGCCAGCCGGGCGGTTGATCTGTATGCGGATACCGTCCGGCGCATCTGTTTTATGCATTTGAAAAACTATGCCGACGTGGAGGACGTATTCCAGGAGGTGTTTCTGAAATACATCCTCCATGACAGGGAGTTTGAGAGCGATGCCCATGAAAAGGCATGGCTTATTCGTGTTGCGATCAATGCCTGTAGAGATCTGCTGCGGAGTCCGTTCCGCAGAAGGGTGTGTTCTATCGAGGAGGTAAATACCGAGCCGTTCTATATACAGAAAACAGAGGGGGAGCTGTTGAATTATATTCTGGGCATGCCGTCGAAGTACAGGGATGTCCTTTATTTGTTTTATTACGAGGGATATACTGCCGTTGAGATTGCCGGGATCATGGGCCGAAAGGAAAATACGATTTATACATGGCTGGACCGCGCAAGGAAGGCTTTGAGGGAACAATTGGGAGGTGAGCCAATTGGAGAATAAATTATTCGGGATTTTTGATAAAATTCATGCCGAGGAGGAACTGAAGAAAAGGACTACCGATTACCTGTTCGTGCAGATCGGGAGGAGACAGCACAGGAAAATGAGGTATGCTATGGCCCTGGCGTCCCTCATGCTGTTTCTGGTATGCGGAGGTCTGTCCTGGAAGATATATTTTACGCCGGTTGCATATATAGATATAGACGTGAATCCGTCTATTGAACTTACCTTGAACCGTTTTGGAAAGGTGATCCAATCAGATGCTTACAATGAGGACGGCACAAGGCTTTTGAGCGGGATAAACCTGCGGCATGCCGATTACAGCGAGGCCTTTGAGAGACTGCTGATGGCGATGAACGGGGAAGGCTACTTTGCCGGGCAGGACAGCCTGCTGTGCGTGACCGTGCAGACAAACGGAAAAAACCGGGAAAACCGTATACAGGAGGGCCTGCGGAGAGCGGTAGCCCTCATCAGCCAGAGCCAGCATTGCGATATCTCCACAGAGATTTTCAGCGTCTCGGAGGAGGTGAAGCACTGCGCCGACGAGAATCATATCAGTCCGGCCAAATATCTTGCCATCCAGGAGCTGATGGAAGTGGATCCCGAGACGGACTTCGAGAAGTGCAGGGAGCGATCCGTCCATGAACTGCGGCAGCAGACGGAGGAGCACTGCAGGAGCCACCACGGGGAGGAGAACGGGAAGCAGGGAAACGGGGTGACGGAAAGCGGAACGCAAGGGAATGAGGCCCAGGAGAACGGAACACAGAGCAGTGAGGCACAGGAAAACGGAACACAGGGCGGCGGGAATCATTCCCATGGCCATGGCCCCGGCGGGCAGCATCGCTGAAGTGTCTTGTACACTTTCTCATAGGGCTGGGAGAGCATATACGCAATCTGAAGGCCGTCTGTAAAATCACCGCACTCATGGTCAGCTGTGTGCAGGGAATCTTCGCCATACCCCTGCGGCCTGCGGGATAACGACCTCTGCATTATCCTGTCCAATGCCCTGGACAATGCCATTCATGCCTGCCGGGAAATAGGGGGCATGGCGGAGCGGTATATCCGGGTGTCGAGGCGCATTCAGGGGGATTTCCTTCTGATAGAAATAGAGAACAGGTTTCATGTGGAGAACAGCTCCCGGGGGGAGGAGAGCTTCCGATATTCGGAGGGTGTCCTTCCATATTTTTCCCGGAATGCCCGGGTAAAATAGGAGTGGTTCCGAAAACCGCAGTTTTCCGCGATATCAATCACCTTCAGACGTGTATCCGATAACTGCCGGGCAGCCAGCTCCAGACGGTAATTGATCAGATAGGCGTTAAAGCTCGTTCCGGTCAGCTCCCGAAATAATTTCATAAAGTGACTCTCCGATAAGCCGCATTGCAGTGCGGCTTTTTGTACGGTAACCTTCTGATCGTAAAAGTGCTGTACATAGTAAAGAGCATTTTTCAGCTGGCTGCAGGACAGATGCAACAACCGGTGATCGCTGGAGGAAGCCGCGTATTGGTTCATGCAGTGCAGGAGCAGGAACAGCTGGGATTTCATCAGCAGCTCGTGGGTGGAGTAGCCGTCCCTGCGATGCTCCAGTATGGACAGGAGGCAGGGGGCTACGGCCCGGTTGAAAGAGGAGTCTGCCGGATGAAAGCATTCCATGGATTTTTTGCCGTTCAGAAAGGGCAGGACATATTTGGTATAACAGGGATCGTCCCCCGCTCCTTTGAAAAGAGAGGGGTGGAACATGATGTTATAGTATTCCCCGGTCTCTCCGCCGGATTGGTCGATGGAATGCACTCCGCGGGGGAGGACCACCACCAGATCCCCGGCGCAGAGCCTGTAAGCCTGCCCCCATACCGTGACCAGAACCTGCCCCCGGATACCGTAAATCAGCTCAAAATCGTCATGCCAGTGCAGGGGGAAGGAAGGGATGAGTTCGGGGATAATGCTGTGGTAGACGGTATACGGAAGGGCGGCGGTTCCGTGGGTTTTGGTTTCATGTACGGGCATGCTCTCCATATTGTTCATATTCTCCTTGGTTTTGATTCAGGGTGTTGATAAGATCAATTTACCCTTTATCCGTCATTTCAGCAAATTCAAATTTGATGCTATAACTGAATCCAATAACGCTGTTCCATATGTCCGTCTTCTTCTACTTCATTTTCCAACACGCCCCCGTTTTTGATGATTGATTTCGCCGAACCAATGTTATCCTTGTCGCAGGTTATCAATACATTTTCTATACCGAGTTTTCTGCATTCTTCCAATGCTAGGCCGATCATTGCCGTCGCATACCCTTTTCTTCTCTCACTGGGCCTGATGCCGGCGCCTATGTGACCGCCGGTTTTCAGCAGTTCTTCATTCAGATGGTGGCGAATGTTAACAGCCCCTACAAAGATATTTCTATCTTTTTCAAGGCAGAATAAAGTGGTGTCAGGAACCGGGCCATTTTCAGTTTTTTTCATGGAATGTTCTTCTATGGAATGATTTTCCTCCATGGAATGATTTTCCTCCATGGAATGATTTTCCTCCATAGGATGCCATCCCTCCATTGTATCAAGGCATTTCACGTAATGATCAAAATCATGAAAATCGGTTACCCATATTTTTCTTGGAGATACATTTGTGTGATTTACTATAATGTCGTTCTTCCACTCTGTCAGCATTTCAATCAGCTGTTCCATATAATCATTAGTTGCTCTTACAAGCTCAATATTCATTTTTTTCTCCGTACTTTAATCCCAAAGAGGGTTTACGCTTTTCCTCAATGTAATTGAATTGCTGCAGAATAAACTCGCCCAATTCCTTTGCGGAAACGGAGGCGCTTATGGCAATATCATTTTTTCCCGATTTCTGCTGTATCCATGGGATAATCGTAAATAACGGCTGCCTCAGAAATATTTTTAATTTGCAGGACAGGGACAAATAAAATCTGTTTTTTATTTATCAGATCTACGCTCAAGCCATGACGGCAGACCCCGGTTATATCGTACAAGCTATCATCGAACATTATCATTCCTCCAAATCCTGATTATAATTAGATGATTTTTAAGGAAAAAGCATTGCGAACCCTGATAAGGGAAATGAGGGAAATAAAATCACATAAAATATTATAACATAAAATATACCGAAATTGGCAAAATGATTGAAATGTTTTCAAAAAAACAAAACATCTGAATCCTGAAAAGGGCAAAGTGACAGAGAGCAATACCTTCTGCCGCCTGCGATGCAAATACAGGTTCGTTTTCGGGGGAAAGAAAATAGGATTATGTTAATATTTAAGGACTATACTGCAAGAATTATATAAAATATAATAGTATAATGCCAGTATAGTCGACCGGGAGGGCGAAGAAATAAGACAGATATAAGGCTGATAAGTATCAGCAAAACGCCGCAGGATGCGGTCCTTTGGCGCTGGCACCGGAGAAAATATCTGCCCCTGCCGGAAAAGGAGGCAACAAAATATGGAATATGCAGCAATCAGACATTTTGCGGATAAGAGATATTGTTACGCCATGGCGAAAGGGCATTTCCTGATCAGGCTTGAAGTAAAAAAGGGCGATGCGGCGAAGGTCATTCTCCACACCCAGGACAAGTACCTGCCCATCCGCTACATGGACACAAGGAAGGCGCAGCCCATGGAAATCGCCTGCTCCGATAATTACCTGGATTATTACGAAGCGGAAGTGGAGATAGACATGGTCTGTCTGAGGTACTTTTTCGAGATAGAGGATCACGAAGGAAAGACCGTATACTACGGAAACCATAATTTCTATGACCAGTGTATCACATCCATAGACCGTATGTACGACTGCCCCCAGACGCTTCGGGAGGAAGAGCGTTTTGAACTGCCCGCCTGGGCGGAGAACAAGGTGATCTACCAGATTTTCCCCTCCCGATTTGCCGCGGATGAGGATGTGCCGGAGGAAACCTGGTATCAGGCGCCCATCGACAGCAAAGCGGATCTGAAGGGGTCTCTGAGGGGCATCATCCGGCATTTTGACCACATCCGAAACCTGGGAGTGGACATCCTGTATATGACGCCCATTTTCCGCTCCGACTCCGTCCATAAGTACAATATCCACGACTATTACCAGATTGATCCCGCTTTCGGGGACAGGGAGGATTTGAAGGAACTGGTGAAACTGGCCCATGAAAATGGGATGTATGTGATCCTGGACGGCGTGTTCAACCATACGGGAATCGACTTTTTCGCTTTCCGGGATATCCGGGAGAAGCAGGAGAAGTCCGCGTACCTGGATTGGTACTATATCCAAAGCTTTCCCCTGGTGATGGAATGGGGGAAGCGTCCCAGTTACAAGACCTTCAGCTATGCCGGGTACATGCCCAAGGTGAACCTGGACAACCCGGAGACGGCGGACTATTTTATCAACGTGGGGGCATACTGGATTCGGGAATGCGATATTGACGGCTGGCGCCTGGACGTGGCGGATGAGATCGGCCACCGCTTCTGGAAGCGCTTCCGCAGGGAGATGAAGGCGGTGAAAAAGGATGTCCTGGTGGTGGGGGAGATCTGGCACTATGCCGGAGACTTCCTGGAGGGAGACGAGTGGGACAGCGTGATGAATTATCCCTTTTACGATTCTGTGGTGGACCTGGTGGCGAGAGAAGAGACATTTCCCTCCGATTTCCTGGGCAGCCGGAATTTCGTAAAGGGAAATCTGAACAAGGGCCTGGAGGGGTATCTGTGGAACTTTATCGACAGTCATGACACGGCCAGGTTTCTCCACAGCGCCGGAAACGATATACGGAAGCAGAAGCTGGCGGCGGCAATGCAGCTCCTGCTTCCCGGCATGCCCATGATCTATTACGGCGACGAGGTGGGCATGGAGGGAGGCCCGGATCCGGACTGCAGACGGGGCATGCTGTGGGAGGAGAGCCGGCAGAACCGGGAATGCCTGGAGTATTACAGGCGGCTCATCCGAATCCGGCATGACTATCCCGGGCTCACAAAGGGAAAGCTGGTAAAAGAATATGCGGACGACGGCAGGGGCATTTTGTATATGGAAAGAGGATGGGAAGGCGGGAGCCTGATTTTGATTTTCCATGTGCGGGAGGAGGAGATTGTCCTGCCGGGGCTGGAGGGGCGGCAAAACCTTGTGACAGGGCAGGGCTTTTCGGGCACACTGGGGGATTATGAAGCGGCGGTGCTTGCGGATTTTTAGATAAAATTTTGTTCAGGCTGTCCTGGGCAGACTTTTATTAACGAAATCCGGTGCTTTCTGGCAGAATCCTGGTTTCAGCTTGTCCGATTTAGGGCGGCTGTAGGAGAACGAATAGGGAACCATATGTCCCTCATACGACTGTTATTAAAATACATTTAAATAACTCCTAAAATATTATCAAAGTATAATTACACAATTACTAAAATCTTATGAAAGTATAGTGCTATAAAAGGGAAGCCGGCTGCAGAGTCTCTTTCCCTCCCGGCGGTTCATAACAGAATCCTGCTGAGGCCTGTGCCAGCTCATAGTTCGGACGCGCAGGGGAATCTGCGAAAATAATTTCCGGGAAGTTTCATAGAAACGGGAAAGAAAATTCCGAGAGGCAATGTAACAGGAAAATGAGGATGGGCATGTATTGCAGACATAAGCGCAGTCAAAACGGGTATAACAGGAACGAAATTACATGCACGCGGGCAGGGAGAAAACGAGGGAATCCATATGGAGCGGATAATGACCGTAAACGATAAGGAATACGAAATCAGGAAGCTTCTTGGCAGGGGAAAAGGCGGCTATTCCTACTTGGCGTGGGACGGGGCAAGGGAATACGTTCTGAAGCAGATTCACCATGAGCCCTGCGACTATTACCAGTTCGGAAATAAGCTTGAGGCGGAGGTAAACGATTACCGCCGCCTTCTGCATCTGGGCATAAAAATGCCGGCCCTCATCGACGTGGACCGGGAAAGGGAGCGCATCCTGAAGGAATACATTGCGGGAAATACGGTGGATGAACTGGTCCGGCAGGACCGGGTGCCGCCCGAATGCCTGGAACAGCTCCGGGATATGTGCAGGGTGCTGTACGCCGCTCATCTGAACATAGACTATTATCCGACGAATTTTGTGGTTCGCGAAGGACAGCTTTATTACATTGATTTTGAATGCAACGAATATATGGAAGAGTGGAATTTCGAGAATTGGGGCGTGAAATACTGGTCGAAGACCCTGTAAGGTACAGAAGTGCGCAGTTGATCCTCCGCTATGAGGAACCTCTTGCTTTTTGATCGGACTGTTGTTAAAATATACTTTAATAACTCCGTATATAATATGAATATATATTATAATATAATACGGGAAATGATGAAAGTATGGAGGTGCATTATGGCGATTGTAAGAGATGAACAGGTGATTAAAGTGATGAGGCAGTATAATCCCTGGTGGCGCGGTATGTCCGCGGATATAGCGGAAAGCAAACCACAGAAGCGGCTTGCCTTCTACGAAGCGTTGAAAATAATCAAGCATAAAACGCTGCGGCGGTTTGCGGTGCTGTCCGGCGCAAGGCGCGTGGGCAAGACCACCATCATGTACCAGATGATAGATAATCTGTTAAGCGATGGCGTTGGCCCCAAAAACATTCTGTATGTGTCCTTTGACAATCCGATGTTGAAGCTTGTAAGCATAGAGACGGTGCTTTCCATCTATGAAACTCTCTATCCCATTCAGGGGACGCGCTATATTTTCCTTGATGAAATCCAATATACAGAGAATTCGGAATTATGGATGAAAGTCATATATGACAGCAGAAAGGATATCCGCCTTATCGCAACAGGCTCGACAATTCCTGGTCTGGAAAGAGACCCGGCGGACAGCGGCACGGGCAGATGGAGCATTCTAAAGATACCGACCATGTCGTTCTACGAGTATTGCTGCCTGCTTCAGCTGGAAGAGCCCGTCCTGCCCCACCGGTTAAGGCTTACAGGGCTTGCGGAAATGAGCAGGGCGGAGTTTGGGAACCTGATGGACAGCTTTGCCTTTTTGGAAGGGCATTTCAACCGCTATTTGACAATCGGCGGTTTCCCGGAGCTTGTATTGTCCGATGATGATATCTATGCCCAGCGGATGCTGCGGGAGGATGTGGTGGACAAGGTTATTAATCGGGATGTGCTTACCCTGTTCAATATCCGCAGCCCGCTTCTCATGGAAAAGCTGTTCTTATATCTGAGCATCAATTCTGCGGAGATTTTCAGCATAACTACTGCGGCCAGGGAGCTGGAGAACACTTCCGTGGCCACCATCGAGAGCTATATCGAAGCCCTGGAAATGTCCAATCTGATCTACCTGGCAAAGCCCATGGATGTGGGAAGTAAGGGCGCGCTGAAGGGAAGACCGAAAATCTTTATCGCCGATGCGGCCATGCGCAATGCTGTATTGATGATCGAAGATGTATTGTCCGACGAGAAGGAGCTGGGAGTGATGGTGGAAACTGCAGTGTATAAGCATATTGTGTCGTTCTACCAGGGAACTGCGGCGCAGCTGGGCTATTTCAGGAAGGCAAAGGACAATCAGAAGGAGGTTGACGTGGTAATAGAGCTGCCCCGCGAGAAAATCCTCTGCGAGGTAAAATACAGCAACAATTCCCATATTTCCGCCGCCGATGCAATTGTGGAGCTGTGCAGGGACGAGAAATCAAAAGTGACGAATGCCTTCCTTATCACAAAGCGGCTGGATGATTTCGGTATTGCAAAGCACGAGACCAAAGTGCCCATAGTGAGGATACCCGCCATAGCCTTTCTCTATCTGCTGGGCAGGGCAGAGGCGGACGGACAAAGCGGGAAAATGTGATAAATGAGACCCTGCTGGTATTACCGGTTCGGAAATAAGCTTGGGGCTGTCGGGAAATGACGGTCCTCCCACAATATATTCTGTGACATACTGTAGCTTACAACCATATATTGTATGTTAGCAGCATTTCCCGACAACCCACGGCAGCTGGAGAATGGACAATCCCGCCGCAGGCATTATCAGAGCCGCTTTGTCTAATAATTATAGACAAACTGAAGGGCGTGCAGTCCGTCCGGCCGCAGCTCCAGCACCCGGTTGCAGACCTCCCGGATATATTTCCTGTCATGGGAGACGCTGATAATGGCCCCGGGAAAGTCACGCAGCAGCTCCCGGATCACCGGGCACGACAGGGGCGAGAAATTCCGGGTGGGCTCATCCAGAATCAATACGTTCCGGTGCTCCATGCTCATTTTCAGCAGAAGGAGCTTGGCCTTCTGGCCGCCGGACAGGTCCCGGATGCTATGATCCATCTCCTGTACCGTGTATTTCATGCTGCCCAGGTAGGTGCGGACCCGGGTAAGCTCCTCCTTGGACAGGCACCTTGTCTGTGCTTCAGGAGTCCTCTTTGCCGGGGAAGTCTCCGCGCTGCCCTCCAGGGCCCTGGCCAGATATTCTGCGGGGGTGAGCTCCGGATCCAGCAGTTCCTCGTAATTCTGGGGCATGTAAGCGGCGCGGATATCGCTCCGGCCGAGGAGCTGCCCGGCAATCAGCCGCAGGAGAGTGGTCTTGCCTGCTCCGTTTCTCCCCACGATGCAGAGCTTCTCCGGCCCCCGGACCTGCAGGCGGATCTCCCGGGCCAGCTCCTTCTCCCCGGCCTTCAGCAGCGGCAGCGTATAGTCGATGACCCATTTCCCGGAGGGAATCCCCTCTCCCTGGGCGAAACGGAAAAAGATTGCCTCCTCCGTGTCCGGCCTCTGCGTCATATTTTCCGCCTGGCGCTCAAATCGCCGCTCCATGGATTTCACCGCGTGCATTTTCTTCTTCAGAAGCCGTCCCCCGGCAGGGTTCTGCCTGGAAATGGCGGCCTGGTCGCGCTCTACCTTATCGTGGATTTTCCTGAATTTCTCCTGCTGCTTCTCGTAGGCGGCCTTCTCCTCCTGGGCCAGCCGGGTCTGGCGTTCCAGGCTGTTCTGCCGAAGCTGCCTATATTCTGCATAGCCCGTCCGGAACACGGTGCACCGGCTTTCCGTTTTGCGGTGAATCTGCTCCATGTGCAGAATCATGTTGGCGGTGTGCTCCAGCAGTGTTTCGTCGTGGGAAATGTAGAGCACGGGCGAGGTGCAGGAGTTTATGAAATCTTCCAGCCACTCCAGAGTCTCTATATCGATATCGTTGGAAGGCTCGTCCAACAGCAGCAGATCCGGATGCATACACAGAATCCGAACCAGCTGTATCTTGATTTTCTCCCCTCCGGAGAACTGCCCCATTTTCGTGTCGTCGTAGAGCAGGTCGGCGGACAGACCCAGCCTGCCGCATATGGAAGCCAGCTCCCGGTAATCCGCCTCCAGGAAGGCGGGCTCTTCGCTGAGGAAAGCGTAGATGCTCTTTTCCGCATGGGCCGGGGCCAGCTCCTGGGGCAGGTAGCCGCAGACTTTATGGTTTTTCAGGATTTCACCCTGGTATTCCGCATAATCCTCCGCCAGGGACGGATCGCAGAGGAGCTTCAGCAGGGTGGACTTTCCGTTTCCCTCCTCGCCGATGATGGCGGCTTTGTCCCCGTCGTTTAAGGTGAAGGACAGATCCGTGACCAGCGGGCGCAGATCTTTTTTATGATAGACATTTAAATTTTTTACCTGTAACATGGCAGCCTCCTGTTCCGGCGCCGCCCGGGGCGGCGCCCTGATTCGAAATTTCGGATTTTGTGAATGTGCCGGTCTTATGCTTTTTGCTTTTGTGGTATGCCGTTCCCCATCTGCCTGAATTCGGGCCGGCATGGCAGCGAACTCTATGCAGCATCCTGGATTCAGGCAGACAGGGGGACTCTCCGATAAAACAAAAAGCTTCCGGCCGCAGGTGCAGCCGAAAGCAGAATCTCGCGCATACGCTATGTCGCAGGTACGAAAATACCCTCTCATAGGATAATGAAAAATGCGGATATCTATCAATGGCCACACAAAGAATACGGCAGTAAACCACACGCCGTGTAACAAAGCTCTGTGTAAATTCATAAATAGATTATTTCCGCATTGCAGCCTCCCATGACTTTTTTCTTCTATTACTCTAACACATAGTGTCCTCATTTTCCAGTGTTTTTTTAAATTCAATGGACATTATTGCAATACTCAGGAATCAGCTGTATGATGTCCAGTGTTCCTGTAAAGATAATATCAAAAATTGTGAGGAAAACGCAATATGGCAGAATTATCAAAAGAAGAAAAGAAAGCATTGATGAAAAAATGGAAAGCTGCTCAAAATAAAAAATATATTCTGAGCAAAACCAAAATACAAAAGCTGTTTTGCTATTTGGAAGCACAATTAGAGCATACCCCATGTAATCACACATTGCGCTATACGGAACAATGGCTTAAAGATAATCTGCCCCGGGAAAAGGTATGTGGTGTAATTGCAGAAATAAAAGAAATGGGGGGATACTGCGATTGTGAAGTTCTAATGAACTGCTATGAGAAATATGACATAAATTGAGGAAATACCATTTTGCCTATTCTAAAACGAAACAATTGCTATGAACCAAACAGCGGAAAACGTATCGCATACGGCTTTGCCGCTGTTTTTTACCCTAAAACAGAAAAATAAGGCCATATGCAGAAAACAGACGACACTACCGCCAGCAACCCGCAGCGGATAAGAAAGACTATAGGCAAAGTTTCATTGCATTTCAGCAAGGCAAGCATCGAGAGCGCATATGACAGGCTGAAACGGATTATCATTACCAGTGCATTAATTCCCGATTGGCTTGAGCATAAAGCCATGTTCCGCGGCAAAGCCGATTTCCGCCCGGCTTTATGGAGGCCGCGAAAGTCATCATGTGTTAAAGCGCATGGCGATAAAATATATGCTTTTTCCGTCTCGCCTTTTATAGATTCTGATTCCTGCTGGAAAGCCCGGCACCGATAAGCGGCCGGGGCAGAAGACAAATCCGCCGGTTTCGGCGGATTTGTCTCTTCGTCAGCGGCGCGTAGTGCCCCCGTAGGCGTAATGAACCGGAAGGCATACCAGCGAGGCCAGCCGGGAGGGCTGTTCCTGCAGAACTATGCTGACGCAGGTCTCCGCAATGTCTTCCAGAGGCTGGACGATGGTGGAACAGTAATATTCCAGATCCCCGAAATACTGCGCGCCGTCAAAGCCAATAATCTGTACATCCTCCGGCACACGGATCCCCATATTTTTCAGGGAATTGATAATCTGATGGGCCAGGGAATCGGTGACGCAGAAGATGCCGTCAAACGCCAGCTTCCCCTCCGACATATGCTCCTGGAGGAACTGCTCAAAAGCGGAATAGGGCGATCCGTCCTCTACGATTTTTAATGTATAAGGGATATTCATGGCTTCGCAGGCGTTGACGAAGCCATCTTTTCTTTTATTGGGCTCGTTTGTAAGCCTGGAACCGATCCGCATAAAGGCCAGATTCCGGCAGCCGTTCTCCACAAGCTTCTCCGCAGCCAGGCGTCCACCGCTGTAGTTATCCGAGGCCACGCAGGGGATTTGGGCGCCGAAATACCGGTCGATGGAAACCAGGGGCACATTTTCGGAAACCTTCAGGTCCGGATTGTAGGAGAGACAGATGATTCCCTCCACCTTCTGCTGCTCCGCCAGGATGACCAGCTCCTGCTCCTGCAGGGGATCGTAGTCTGTGGCGTAGAAGAGCATGCGGTATTTACGTTTTGTGAGCGCCCGGTTGATATAGTCCACGAGCCTGGAAAAAAGGGGCTTATCAGGTTGGGAACCATGACAGCGACGATATAGGTCTGGTTGCTTTTGAGGCCCTTGGCGTAGTTGTTGACCTTACCATTACCTCCTATGTGGCCAACAGGGTGGTGGACTGCGGAAAGGTGGATGTGACCGCGTTCCTGGAAGAGGCGGCCGTTTCCTTCGGCGGAGAAGAGGTGAAGGATTTCGCGGTGTCAAAGGTGGTATCGGAGAGCGGGGAGCTCACGGAGGGCTTTGATGCAGTGGATATGAGCGTTCCGGGATATTACCATGTAACCTACAGGGCAAGCCATGAGGACGCCGTGGCAGAGGCCGTGTTCACCGTAGTCGCCACGGCGGATCACAACTCGGTTGCCAACGGAGATTTTGAAGCCGGCAATCTTGCGGGCTGGACGGTTCTCACCGAGGGGTGGAGTGTGGTGGACGGACAGGCGGCGGGTGTGATTTCCGCCGGAAGCTACTGGAATGAGGCG
The DNA here is from genome assembly GCA_022799355.1 of Lachnospiraceae bacterium. GTDB lineage: Bacteria > Bacillota > Clostridia > Lachnospirales > Lachnospiraceae > 1XD8-76. Next base: position 16,428 of record JAAWOG010000034.1, read on the forward strand.
CTGCCCTATAACCAGGCGGGCGATTATCATCTGGACGGCTGGAACAACGGCCTGGACGAGGGAGCCACCTGGGCGGTGCAATCTTCGAACTTTACGCTGGCAGGCTCAGGCTATATCTCCCTGCGCATGGGCGGACATGCCGCGGCGGTGCATGTATATCTTGCCGACGGCACGGAAATCGGATATTATAAGCAGAACCGCTTCAATGATGCCGACTTCCACAGCGTGGGCGCAGGAGGCTCCTGGGCCGATATGGGGACTTATGTGATGGATCTGAGCGCCTATCTGGGACAGGAGATGTACCTTGTCCTTGCCGATGAGCAGGCGGAGGGCTGGGCTCACGCCTTCTTTGACGAAGTGGTGACTTATTACGAGACGGCTCCGGATTATGAGAACAATGCGGATGAGGTTCCCGACGGCGGCACCGGTGACCCTGTGAAGATTCCCTGGCAGCTGGCGGAAAACAGCCTTTGAATTCATATCAAAATCAGAGGTGACAAAATGAAGAAAAGGAAAGGAATGATAGCGGCGTTGATCCTTACCCTGCTGCTGGCGGCAATGTCCGCCGGCTGCGGGGACGCCAACAGCAAGGATCTGATGCTGTATCTGAAATTTGACGAGGGCAGTGGTCTCCTGGTAAAGGATGCATCGGGGCACCTGCCGGATACGGAGATGACTTACGGATTTGCCCACGCGGCCTACATGGAGAATCAGGATCCCCAGTGGAGGGATGAGGGCATTCAGAACGGCTGTCTGCTTTTTGACGGCAGCAATACCTATATCAATTATAACGGAAAAGATATCACGGTATCCGGAAGCGCTTTGACGATCAGCGTCTGGATTGCGCCAAGGACCTTTGAATGGGACGACCCCTACGCGGCCGACAACGGGACGGATTCCCCCACCGGCATTATCAGCCAGTCCGACAAGGCGGCAAACAAGGGCTTCCTGCTGGGCTATGAGCGGTTCGGGCGTCTCACCTTTCAGGTGGGCACAGGGGATGAATGGCTGACCGTGTGGACCAACGGCGATAATCTGCGCAAATATGAGTGGAACCATGTGGCCGCAACCTTTGACTCCGAAGCCGGCGATATGTGTCTTTACCTGAACGGCCAGCTGGCGGCTTCCCGCTCCGTACCTCAGGGAGCTCAGATAGAGGGGGCTGCCGGCAAGGGGCTGGCTGTGGGCAGAAATATGGAGGCGGAACGCCTGACCGCGGGATTTTTGAATGTAGCCAGCGGATATATGGACGAACTGAAGGTGTACAGCCAGGCTTTCACGGCGGAGGAGATTGCCGGGGAATACCAGGCGGTGAAAGTGCCGGAAATAGAATTCTCCAGGATCTGGCTGCAGAATCTCCTGGCCGGAGACTACACCAGACCTCAGTTCCACGGGGGGCCTTACCAGTTCCGGATGAATGAGCCCCACGCTCCCGTATACTACAATGGTATGTATCATCTGTTTTACCAGGCCAATATGACGGGCTCCTACTTCTGCATCTGGAGAGGAGCTCTGGCATTTTATTTTTTCAGATCGGACTCAGGCATGCTAAGGGTTTATTGTAAAAGTCTTCAAATTTGACTCTGTGGTGCCGCGAGGCGTTTCGTGCTCTCTTGCACGAAATCCCGAGACCGCTGTGCGCCAAACCGCATGCTCTTGCGGTTTGTATGCATCTTCACAGTAAAGCCCCAGGCAATTCTCTTTATTGCCTTGCTTTCATGCATGGTGGTGCGGCGGGATGCATGGAGGTTTACTGTGACAGGCCTGATCTGACCAGACTTTCATGCAAGGTAGTGCAGCTGCTGAATGGGAGTCTGACAACGAAATCCGGCGTGTTGTGGAAAGGTTCTGATTTCGGCTTATTCTGGTTTGGAAAAGATAAATTACAGGTATTTCAGGTTTTGATATGCCGGAAATGAAAATGTTATGGCTTTTTCCGGCCATATGAGGTATACTGTATGCGGATATCATATCGGGAGGAAGGCATTCCGGAACGAAGGAACTCCGGAACGATACAAAAGTAAAGAGGGTATTATGAAAGCATATGAGATGGATCTCTGCGAGGGATCCCTGTGGAAGAAAATTTTTATCTATAGCATACCGCTGATGCTTTCCAATGTTCTGCAGGTTCTGTTCAATATGTCGGATGTGGCTGTGGTGGGGAAGTTTGCGGGTCCGATTGCGCTGGGAGCGGTGGGGTCCACCAGTATTCTGGTTACGCTGTTCACAGGAATGCTCATAGGCCTCGCCAGCGGCGTCAACGCGCTTACCGCCCTGCATATCGGGTCGAAAAACAAGAAGGAGCTTCAGGAAACGGTACATACCTCCTTTTTCATCTGCCTTGCCGCGGGAATCCTGATTATGGTATTGGGAATCTCCTTTTCCGATGCTATCCTTGCTGCGATGCGTACCAAGGACGAGCTGATCTCCGATGCGGTGCTCTATCTGCGCATTTATCTGCTGGGGATGCCGGCCCTTGGGCTGTACAATTTCGGAAGCTCTGTTTTAAGCGCTGCCGGCGACACCAGGCGGCCTCTGTATTATCTCCTCTTTTCAGGCGTGATCAATGTGATACTGAATCTGTTTTTCGTCATTGTATGCAAATGGGATGTGGCGGGGGTGGCTGCGGCCAGCATTCTCTCCCAGTATCTATCCGCCTTTCTGATCCTCAGGGTGCTGATCAGAAGCCGGGAAGGATTTGCGCTCCGGCTGCGGGGGCTTGGGGTGGACAGGGAGAAAATGAGGCGAATTCTGAGGATTGGCATTCCCGCCGCGTTCCAGAACGGCCTTTTTGCCATCGCTAATCTTTTTGTGCAGACCAGCGTGAATTCCTTTGACCATGTGATGGTGGAGGGAAATTCGGCGGCGGCCAATGCAGACCCTCTGGTCTATGATATGATGGCTGCCTTTTACACGGCCTGCTCCAGTTTTATTGCGCAGAATTTCGGGGCAGAGAAACGGGAGCGAATACTGAAAAGCTTCCTGGTCTGTCTGCTTTATTCGTTTTTGACCGGACTGGTCATCGGTGTAGGGTTCTATGTGTTCCGCTATCCCTTCCTTGGGCTCTTTACCAATGACAGCGCTGTCAAAGAAGCGGGAATATACCGTCTGTCGGTTATGGCGCTGTCCTATTCCGTCTCCGCTTTTATGGATTGCTCCATTGCGGCTTCCCGGGGGCTGGGAAAGAGTATCCTGCCTACAATCATTGTCATTATGGGCTCCTGCGTGTTCCGGATTGCCTGGATTTATACGATTTTTGCCTATTTCGGGACGATACAGTCGCTGTACCTGCTGTATGTATTTTCCTGGACCTTCACGGCTGTGGCGGAGACGGCCTATTTCATTGTGTCTTACAGAAAAATTTCCGCGAAGGCCTCAGGTGCTTGACAATGAAGTCTTATGCAAAATGGCAGAATTTTGGTTCCGGCTTGTCCGGGTTAGACGTTTAAGTAAGAGATTCTGCCCTTTTAGGCAAAATTGGTTCCGGATGGAACAGTCCGGGCATCTGGCGGCGAGACCAGGCGTGCTCTTCTGCACTGCAGTCATGTAAAAGAGACTGCAGAAAGAAGGGTTTTTTTCACAGCTCCTGCTAAAATGACGAAATTGAGTGCAACTTTCATATGATTTATGGTATTACTCGAGATAACCGCACAAAATAACAGCTTTATTGGGGTGCGGACACCGCCTGCGGTATGATATTACTCAAAATCATTGCACAAAAACAATTTTTTATTTAGGCTGCGGCATAGCCTGCAGTATGCAGTAAGGTTATACAATAAGGATTATATGCCAAACTCAGATCCTGCTTACGGGCGCCTTTGGACTGCACCGGCAAATGTGCCGGCAATGGCTTTCTGTTAATTAATACATCTCTGTAAAGAAGCCCACAAGGAGCCGGCTGAGCATTATATACAGTATTTACCATAAAACAAAGTCAGTTCAAAAGAGGAGAGCCAGGAAAGATGCAAATGGAAGCGATAAAAAACGAGACAGCGAAAATACGGTTTTTCTTTACCGAGAAAGGGTTTCGGCCGGACAGCGCGGAAGAGATTCCCGTAAAGGGTACTCTTGTAAAAGAAACCCCTGTGAAGGACATCCCTGCAAAGAATGCGGGGCCGGAAGAGAGCCGTGCAGGGGGGATGGCAGGGGCCTTGGGGCCGGAAGAGATTTTCCGCTGGCGGGAAGCCTTTGAAAAGGAGCCTTATCGTGCGCTGTATGAGCTGGGCTTTCAGGAAAAGCCGGACTGGCTGGACGCGGCGGGGCGGTATCTGTATCATCTGGCGGATTATTTCCTTCAGACCATAACCCATCAGCCGGATATTGAGCTTCTGCGGGATAAGGCCGCGGTGACGCCGGACCGGGACGAGATGGAGGGGCTGCTGAATGCAGCGCCTTTCAACCTGGGATCCGAGTATGTGAATGAGAAGTGGATCCTGGAGATTTTCAGGCAGCTAAAGAATCTCTACGCCCAGGAGATCCGGCAGTACGACGGCACGGTGGCCTTATATCTGGCGGAAAAGAGCCAGCATTTGAAAGTTCCGGAGAGAATTTTCTTCCATCTGGTGGAAAGCAGGGGAGAGGATTATCCTTTTGCTTTTCTGGCTACTTACGCTACAAAGGGGGAACGGGGAAAGATACAGCATGTGCCCCTGCGATATGCGCTCACCGAGTATAAGACCGAGCGGGAGAAGCTGCTGGATTTGCTGTCCTGCCTGAACAAGGCGGCCGATGTGTCGGAACTCATCGGGGAATTCGTGGAGAACGGGGAAATCTTCCATCCCCTTCAGCTTTCCGACCAGGAGGCGTACTGTCTGTTGAAAGACATTCCCGCCATCGAGCAGGCGGGGATCGTGTGCCGGATTCCCAACTGGTGGAAGAGGAACGCCTGCAATGTGTCCATGTCCGTGAGCCTCGGGGAGGAGAAGCCCCATATGCTCGGGATGGATACCATCCTGCAGATGGTGCCCCAGCTGACGGTGGACGGTGTCCCCTTAAGCCGGGAAGAAGTGGAGGCGCTTTTGGCCCGGACGGAGGGGCTGGCATTCCTGAAGGGAAAATGGATTGAGGTGGATCACCAGCGGCTGGAAAAGCTGCTTGCGGAGGTGGAGAATTACGAGGGCAGCCTGACCTTTATGCAGGCGCTGCGCATGGGGCTGGATATGGGCCGGAGCGGGGAAGAGGCCGACGTGGGGCCCATCGTGACAAACGGCGCGTGGCTGTCCGGGCTGCTGAAGGAGATGCGTACTCCGAAGAGCATCCGGACGGCGGTTCTGCCGAAGAGCTTCCAGGCAAAGCTGCGCCCTTACCAGAAGACGGGATTTACCTGGCTTAACTATATGGATCATCTGGGCTTCGGCGCCTGCCTGGCGGACGACATGGGCCTGGGCAAGACCGTGCAGGTGCTGGCTTACCTGGAGAAGCTGCGCAGGACGAAACCGGATGCCAGGGTGCTGCTGGTGGTGCCGGCCTCCCTGCTTGGAAACTGGGAGAAGGAGGCGGCGAAATTTGTGCCGGATATGCCGGTGGCCATTCTTCACGACGGCGGGGCGAAGAAGCTGGGAGAATTTGTCCGCGCGGATAAGAGCTTCCTCACCGTCACCACCTACGGGATGGCCGTGCGCATCGGGGAACTGGAAGAGATTTGCTGGGACTGCCTGATTCTGGACGAGGCCCAGGCCATCAAGAATCCTACCACAAAGCAGACCAGGCAGGTGAAGAAGCTGAAAAGCGCCATGCGGATCGCCATGACGGGCACGCCCATCGAAAATGACCTGACCAATCTCTGGTCCCTCTTCGACTTCCTGAACAAGGGGCTGCTGGGCAGTTCCCAGGAATTTCGCGACTACTGCGGGAATCTGGAGCAGTATCCTGAAGGTTATGCCAGACTGAAGGCCATGATAGCGCCCTTTATGCTGCGCCGGCTGAAGACCGACAAGGCCATTATCTCCGATCTGCCGGATAAAATGGAGCAGGTGGACTATGTGGGGCTGTCCAAAAAGCAGACGGTGCTGTACCGCAAGTATGTGGCGGATCTGGCGGAGCGGCTGGCCGAAGCGGAGGGCATGGAAAGGCGGGGGCTGGTGCTGGCCTCCCTGACAAAGCTGAAACAGATCTGCAATCATCCGGACCAGTATCTGGGGCAGCGGGCTTTTGAAGAGAATGACAGCGGGAAATTTGCCATGCTGAAGGAATTGTGCGAGACCATTTATGAGAAGCGGGAGAGGGTTCTGGTATTTACCCAGTTTAAGGAGATTATCCCCTATCTGGACGAATTCCTGGCGGAGATTTTCCGCCGGCGCGGATATGTGCTGCACGGGGGAACTCCCGTGGCGGAGCGGAATAAAATCGTGGAGGGCTTTCAGGGGGAGAAATATATCCCCTATCTGGTGCTGTCCGTGAAGGCGGGCGGAACGGGACTGAACCTCACCAAAGCCAGCCATGTGATCCATTTCGACCGCTGGTGGAATCCGGCGGTGGAAAACCAGGCCACGGACCGGGCTTACCGCATCGGGCAGAAAAAGAATGTCATGGTCCACAAACTGGTGTGCCGGGGAACCATAGAGGAGAAGATCGACCAGCTGCTGGAGAGCAAGAAAAGCCTGGCGGAGAACGTGATCGGCTCCGGCGGGGAGAACTGGATCACCGAGATGAACAATGAGGAGCTTATGTCTCTCTTTAAACTGGAGATATGAGCCTGCGGGGAACCGGGCCGGGGATAGATGTATTTGGAATGGAAAAATTAAGCGGAAGATCCGGGAGGAGAACGCATAGATGAGTAGAAATTATTGGGATACCGACAGGGATTACAAACAGCCGGACAGCGCACAGCTGCGGAAAAACGCCAGCCTGACGGAAAAGAAGGAGAAGCAGAAGGGCAGGAAGCTGGAGCCAGTCATTATTGAGGGAAGAAAGATCGTCACCACATGGTGGGGGCAGGCGTGGTGCGACAACCTGGAAAAATACGCCGATTACGAGAGCCGGCTGGAGAGAGGCACGCGCTATGTCCGAACGGGCGCGGTTATTGACCTGAAAATCCAGAAGGGAAGGGTGCAGGCCAGGGTACAGGGACGGCGGAAGGCCCCCTATAAGGTGGAAATCCGCATAAGCCCCCTGTCGGAGGAGCGCTGCCAGGCGGCCATCGAAAAATGCGCCAATAAGATCGAGAATCTGGACCGGCTGATGAAGGGGGATTTTCCGGAGGAACTGAAGGAACTCTTTACCGGGGAATCGGGTCTTTTCCCCAGGCCTCAGGAGATCAGCTTTCAGTGCAGCTGTCCCGACTGGGCGCTGATGTGCAAGCATGTGGCGGCGGTGCTGTACGGAATCGGGCACCGCTTTGACGAGGATCCCCGGCTGTTCTTCGAACTGCGGGGCATCGATGTGGGCCGGTTCGTGGATATCACCATGGAGAACCGCATTGAGACCATGCTTGCCAATGTGGACAGGCCCAGCAGCCGCATCATCAGGAGCGGCAACTGGGAGGAGCTGTTCGGAGTGTTCGGGTAGGAGCTTTGACGGAACTTACGGAAAAATGCTATGAGGCAGTGAAACAGGTTTTGGATTAGGGTGTTTGGCTTTTTTTAAAATTTGGGAATATTTCCTGCAAAGACTTGTCTTTATAGATAAAGGCAGGTCTTTTGTCTTCCTTACAGGAAGGTCCGTCGCCGGACGGGCATTTCGCTACTCAATTGGAAAAATGCGCCGCCGGATGGATATGGAATAGACGGGCGGCGATGACATGTTAATACGGACAGGGAATTGTGGCTTTGACTTCGCGGTATTTCGCGTATTTTTGACTCCGGACTGTCCGGAGCAGGAACGGAGGCGGCAGCATGGAGGATTCACGGATTATTGAGTTATATTTTCAGCGGGACGAGGCCGCCATCTCAGAGACGGCGGCCAAATACGGAACCTACTGTCACAGGCTGGCGTGGAATATCCTGTCAGTGGAGGAGGACGCCCAGGAGTGTGTCAACGATACTTGGCTGCAGGCCTGGAACGCCATTCCGCCGGGACGTCCGGACAGGCTGGGCGCATGGCTGGGCAGGGTGGTGCGCAATATTGCTTTCAACCTGTGGAACAAAAATCACCGGAAGAAGCGCTATGCTGGCATGGAGCAGCTTTTGACCGAGCTGGAGGAGTGCATTCCGTCGCCGGAGAGCGTGGAACAGAAGCTGGAGGCAAAAGAATTGACCAAAGCGGTCGACGCCTGGCTGGGGGAGCTTTCCCAGGAAGACAGAGTCCTTTTCCTGCGTCGATACTGGTATGGGGAAGCGGTGAAGGAGCTTGCGGAGGAGGCGGGCATGCCGCCGGGAAGGCTTGCGAAACGGATGTATGGGCTTCGGCAGAGCCTGAAAGGCAGACTGGAAGAGGAGGGGTATCGGATATGAGGCAGGCGGAAAAGCTGTATGACAGTATCACGAATGTAAGGGAAGAATATCTGGAGGAGGCCCGGAAACCGGAGTATGCAGAAATTACAAAGGATGTCGGGAGGATAGAAGATAGCGGAGCAAAAGAGCCTGGGAGGAAGCTGCCTGCGGGAAGGAAACGCAGGCGGCTTGCGTGGTGCATACCGGCGGCCTGCCTGTGCGCCGCGGTGGGAATCGGAATCGGGATGCGGCAGAAGTGGGACGATCTGGGCGGCGGAGGACAGGACGGCGGTCTTTGGGGCGACAGAGGCAATTCCGACGGCTTCTGGGGCGACGGGGACTGTACTCTTCTGGAAGCCCGACGGGAGGATTTTACGCCGGGACTTACGCCGGAGGCGGAGGCGGCCTTCGCCGATCCGGCTTTTGCCGACGCGCCGGGGGTGATGAAGATCTACCGGACGCTTTACAACGAATGGTTTCTGGCGGACGATATAAAGGATTTCAGCCAGGTCCTCATAGCAGATCCACTCTATATCGTCCACGGCGCCGTGAACTATAAAATGAGCGGGAGCGACAGGGAGACCGGGGAGGCCGCCTACGGCGTCTACACGCTGGATGAGACCGGCAGAGTCCGGTGGGGGATGGGAACCTCCGGACCGGGGTGGACCAATAAGGAAGTCCCCTATGGATTGTGCCGCCTTACCTGTGAGATTATTGAGAAGGATCTGGAGGGAGTCGATTATGAGGATTACATCATCACCAAGAGTGAGCCGCTGTATACGGTGATCGTCTGGGCCAGATGTGCCGGTGGGGAGGATATGTTTGTGACTTACCCTACATGTCCGGAATTTATAGGGGTGGAGAACCATGGACTTTATACCCTGGAGGAACTGACGGGAGCATTTCGGGAGGCGTATCTGGTACACTGATGCATAAATCCTTGAGCAATCAGCACTCGCTGTCCACCCCAGTACTGCGTTGTCGCCAGTCGACGATGCCTTGTGCTCGCCTCCTTCCTCCTCCTTGTTCTGGCATGGACATCAAGCACTGATTACTCGGGAATTCATGCACCGGTGTACCAGAGGATCGTTAGGTTTCGGACCGCAATCGCATTGCATTGCATATCGGCTCGTTCCTTTGGGGTGAAAGAAATCTCAGTTGATGAAGCAAAGCAAAAAGCAGCCTGACTTTGGACGGAGGGGCTGCTTTTTGTATGAAAGGAAGAGAGCGCTTGAATTTTCAAACGATATGATTGTGATTTAGACAGGCATCTGCTATAATTTATCCTGTCACTGATTTTAATTGTATCAACAAGACTGCGGAGAAGGATATATGGTAAATGAGAGAACAAATGTCAATTACAAACCATTATGGAAAATACTGATTGACAGGGGTATATCAAAGGCCTGTATGGCTCCTGGCTGCGGAATGGATGACATAGTGGAAACTGGAAGGTGATAACAGGGAGGGGTTAAGATGGCGGAACTGGAAAGCAGCAGGGATTTGATCAGTGTACTGTGGAGCGGTGCGGATATTTTGCGTTCCAAAATGGATGCAAATGAATATAAGGATTATTTGCTGGGGATTGTATTTTACAAATACCTGTCGGATTCTTTTCTGATCAAGGCGTATGATTTGATTTATGATGAAAAGCCGCAAAACCTAAAGGCGGCACTGGAGGCATACAGAGAAGCGCTGGAGGATGAGAGTGCGGAAGAACTGAAAGAACAGGTCCGGGAGGAATGTCATTATGTCATTGAGCCGGATCTGACCTACACCTGTTTTGCGGATGCGGCAAGGAATAACGCATTCAGCCGTGAGCAGCTTCAGAAAGCCTTTAACAACATCGAGCAAAGTGACCCTCTGTTTGCGGATTTGTTTACCGATATTGACCTGTATTCCAACCGTCTTGGGACAGGGGATCAGAAACAGAGCGATACCATATCGAGCCTGATCAGGGAAATTGACAGGGCCGACCTTCTGAATACGGATTCGGACATCCTCGGAAATGCCTACGAATATTTAATCGGACAGTTTGCTTCCGAAACGGGCAAGAAGGCGGGGGAATTTTATACGCCTCAGGCAGTGTCAAAAATTCTGACAAGGATTGCGATTGCGGGGCAGGAGGGAAAACGGGGGCTGTCGGTGTATGATATAACAGTGACGGGATTGATACAAAGGACATGGGAAAGAGTGGCTTAATCCCCTTGAGTTCAAGGCTTTTTCGGTTTGTCATGACGCTAAATCTTATTTTTTTTTGTCCGCTGGGAGCAGCTGGCTTTTTGCACTTGGTGCATAATTGAACGAACTATATATGGTTGAACGAACTTATGCAGATACGTTCAGCTATATAATTCGTAGGATACAACTAATCCCCGTTTTCTTTGTTTGCGAACACAGAGGTTGATTTTGGACTGAAAATAGTTTATAATTAGACTGAAATCAAGCTGAAAGGGGTACCGACATGACAGATTCTTGTATCTATCTTGATACTTACGTTTTACAGCAGGATATGCGGGTGAGAATGCCAAAGGCAATCCTATCAAATATGGGTGTAGAAAAAGGGAAGACCAAGTTTGACATTTATCTTGACTCAAGTGACAATTCACTGATTTTTCGCATCCACAACGGTAATGGTGAAGGAGTGACAGAGAATGGCAGATAAACTAACCGCAGTTTCCTTGTTCACAGGAGCAGGCGGAATGGATATCGGGTTCGAGAGAGCAGGAATTGAGGTAATCTTTGCGAACGAACTTATGAGTGAAGCGGCGGCAACATATAATGCTAACCACGCTTCCGGGGTTATGGTAAATGATGATGTGAATAATATCCTTGATTCACTTGGTCAGTTTCAAGGGGTTGATCTGGTTTTCGGGGGACCACCGTGCCAGGGATTTTCCGTGGCGGGCAAAATGAATCCTGATGATAACCGCAGCAAATTGATTTTCACATTTTTGGATGTTATTGAAAAGGTTCGTCCAAGAGCGTTTGTCATGGAGAATGTCAAGGCTCTGGGTGTGTTGGAAAAGTGGGAACCTGTGCGCAGAAAGTATCTGGATCGAGTTCGTGCCTTGGGTTATAACTGTGTACCATTCATTTTGAATGCTACAGAGTATGGGGTATCACAAAAGCGTGAAAGAGTTTTCTTTATCGGCATAAGGGATAACGGAGATCCGTTTTTTGAGTATTATATGAAAGACCTACTTCTACAGCAGAAAAATGATGCTCCAATCGTAAGAGAGTTGCTGCAGTCTTTGGGAAGAGCAGGCACGGATGAGAATCCAGATACTTGCACTGCAAAGATTACATTTGCCACACATCCAGTGATGAGAAAATCACCATACGCCGGGATGTATTTCAACGGGCAAGGCAGGCCGATAGATGTCGACGGGTATGCAAATACGTTGCCTGCCTCTATGGGTGGAAATAAGACTCCCTTTGTGGATGAGGACTATCTTTACGGGGAGGCATCAAGCGATTGGGTTGTTGATTACCATAGGGGGCTGATGGAAGGTACGATTGTACCTGAGTTCAAAGAGGCGCCAGAACGCTTAAGGCGGATCACGATCAGGGAAGCGGCAAGGATTCAATCCTTCCCGGATAATTATGTGTTTTGCGGAAACAAAGGAGCGATATACACACAAATCGGCAATGCTGTCCCATGCAGAATGGCGGAGGCAGTAGCAAAAGCGGTCATAGCCTATATGAGAAAGGAAACGGCTACAGTTTGATTGGAGCGAGATATGCTGGTAGAAATTCAAGATGATTTTGACTTGGAAAAAATCGCACTGAGTGGTCAATGTTTTCGCGTGGGAAGACTACAAGATGGAGCTTATCGTTTTATAAGCGGTGATGAGGTTATATACATACGGGAGACTGGAAGTCATATGTTCTCTGTTTCTTGTAGCCCTAATGCGTGGAAAAACATTTGGAGTTTTTATTTTGACCTCGGTAGGTGCTATAACGACATTTTTGGAACTGAATGTAACAAACACCAATTTATACACGAGGCGATGGTTTATGGTCGGGGTATTCGCATCCTGCGTCAAAATCCGTGGGAGATGCTTATTACATTTATCATTTCACAAAGGAAAAGCATTCCTGCTATTTCAAAATCTGTGGAGTTGCTTGCATCGGGTTTTGGGCATCGTATTGAAACCAGGCATGAAACCCTGTATTCTTTTCCCACGCCGGAGGAAATGTCGAATGCGACAGAAACGCAATTGAAGGAGTGCGGTCTGGGGTATCGGACACAATATGTCCTTGATGCGCTTCGCCAAGTCCAGACAGGAGGTCTTAATCTGAATGTTCTGCCAGATTACAGTGATGAACATCTTCTTGAAACATTGCAAAGAATACATGGGGTGGGCAAAAAGGTGGCTAACTGTGTTGCTCTGTTTGCCTATGGGAGAACGGCCTGTGTCCCTATAGATGTCTGGATTTCGAGAGCCATTGAGCATGATTGCGGAGGAAAATCGCCATTCGGTCTTTTTGGACAAAATGCAGGCATTATCCAGCAATATGTTTTTTACTATGAGAAATGCCGCCAGTATGCATGACTGGCGGCGTTTTGTTAGTTGCTTTCGTGCAATTCCTTCCACAGCTTTTTAACGCTTTCGGAAGTGTTGATATCATCAATGTATGAGTTCAAATTGAGGTAGAAACCAATTCTGCCATCATTTGTCATACGCTGGAGCGTATTCGCTATCCATTCATAGATATCCCAATAATAGTACATCATGTCCCGGTATGTATAGCTTCCGAGATAACCATGAAGACCGCTGGGCTTCATATCCGAAGGACAGTCTTCCCTACGACAGATGACAATGATTTCATGTATATCCGCATCGTTAGCATCGTTGTATATGGAAACACAGTCGTAGGAGTCACGGATTCGTGCCAGATCAAAATGCTTTACCGTGACCTCATATACTTTGCGGATAACCCCTTCGGGTATCTCTTCGTTGATATCTCCAGGCTTCTTGCTTGTCGTGCTTGTTACAGATGCACGGTCATCCTCGCCCGTTACAATAACACCAGTATGTAGGAATGTATGGTAGTTTTTAAGGAGGTACGCGGCAATCTTTTGTGGCGTATTTCCCGCATCGGGTACTTTTGTAATCAACTCACAGCACAGGCGGTAGAGGAATTCAGGGTCAGATGTCGGATCAATAGCAACAGCTAGGGATTCTATGCTGTTGGAATAGGCAATAAGCCTGCGAAGAAGGGATGTTCCCACATTGTCAATACGGAGTTCTGTATCCGTGTCATCAGTCTCCATAAAATTTACAAGGTTGACAACCTCCTCAGCGACGTCAGATGGTCTGCGCTGTGCCGCCCATGTCATATCCAAACCTACAGTAGCTTTTGCAACATTCAACGGACCGGACTTACGATGGGGGATTTCTTTTTCAATAAGGAATTCCTTAATTGGTCCTTCATAAATTGCCCTCGGATTGCAGTCATACAGGCCGGTAGATGCTTTGAAGGCACGGTCAAGACGCATCCCGATAATCACCACAAGAAGAATTTCTCTAAATCCCCATGCTGTAGTGGAGAACAGCTTTTCCAAGGAATCCCTGTATGCGGATTCATCAATTTCAACACCGGCATCCACTGCTCTTTCGTAAAGAGAATCAAGAATTTTACGGACACGTTCGTTCCTTTCGTCTGTTGCACTCATTTTAACTTACTCCTTTCATTTGAACAAATGAAATTCTTCTTTTGTCATACCGGCATCCAAGGCTCTGTAGCAGAAACGTGATGCGACAGAAGAATAAGGTTTCCATTTTTTACATTTAGTCGTTACGGCTTTTTCGCTACAGTCCTGCGTCTTATACATCCACCGATACACTTGGAGGAATGCTCCATCCTCAAACGGCAGGATATCTTGTCTATCGAGGACGAACATCAGATACATCTTTGCCGTCCATTTCCCGATGCCTCGGATTTTTGTCAAACTTGCAATAACCTCTTCATCCGAAAAGTGCTGCATCGCAGAAAAATCGAGTGTTCCATTTGTAACTGCATTTGTGATATTTCGTATGTATTCGACCTTTGCGTTGGATGTTCCTGTACTGCGGATTTGTTCATCTGTTAGTGCAGCGATTCGAACGGACGATATTTCTTCTCCGCAAAGTTCCTCAAGCCTGCTATAAATTTTCTGTCCTGCTTTTACGGAAAGCATCTGCTCGATGATTTCGTGTACTAAAAAAGCGTAGGCATCTTCTTCATGAGGAACATAGCTGATGGAGCCAACCATGCTAATGACCTTTGCCAAACGTTTATCCTTCTTGCATAGATACTGAACGGATGGGGTGCTCATATCGATTGTAACCACATTCGGCACGATTTCACCTCCTCGTCAATCTTTCACTGTTTCCATGATATCTTCCAAGGTACAATCAAGTGATTCGCAGATTTTTATGAGGACATCAGTTGTGATATTATCCCCTTTGCCTAACTTGGCGATGGAAGCAGAGCTGACACCGCTTAATTCTTTCAGGTCATGTTTGTTCATATTTTTATCAATCAACATTTTCCACAGCTTGTTGTAACTGATGTGCATTTTATGCCTCCTCTGTTTCATGAATATATTTTTGTGCGGCACTGCTCCCATTCAATGAGCAATTGCATAGGAGCGACTCTGTCAATAAAGCATTCACTCTTAGTTTTCCTGCATCATCATCTTGTAATGCTGCATCTGGTTTAATACATAAAACACCTGCCGGAATGCATCTTTCAGCAGTGCCGGATCAACAGAGGACGCATCAAAGTACAAGCCGTCGTTGAATGCGAGTGCGCCGACATCCAAAACGGAAACCATAGCGTCAACGATATCATATCTCGTATGGTCAACCGAACCGTCGGGACGATGCGTTTCAAAATCAGAGCGGTGTTTTTCCATCAAATCGCTGCGGATATTTCCATTGGAATATCCGCACATCTGTAGGAAGTAGTATTCGAGGATGCGCCGCGACACATTCATCAGTGCCACTGGATCTTCAGAGGTTCTGTATTCTTTCCAAAGAGCCTCGTAGGTGTTGACCACAGGATTGCGGTTGATTTTCCCATCGCCTACGCGAGGGCTGTCCTGTTCGCATTTTTCGATAACGGAGTGGTTATTTTCCCGCTTCCTGATTTCAAAGACGGAAACACACTCATAGGAAGCTATCCGATTGTAGATAACCTCTTTGAAAAAGAACGGATTATGCGTCAGACAGAAAAGCTGTTTGATATGGTCATCCACTCCTTCTTCCTCGGTCAGTTCATAATTGTTGTAGCAGACAGCTATCATTTCTCGGACAAGGGAAGCAACGGTAAAAAGGGCGCTGCTATCCATACTGGAAACCGGGTCGTCAATCACAACAATCTTATCTTTCATTCTGCCTTCGTCCGATTGGCTTCCCATGACCATGTGGTAAAAATACAGAAAGGCTATGAAGTGGCGCTCTCCTTCGCTTAAGCCCTTAGCAACCGTTCCGTCCTCCCTGACAAGCTGGTAAACATATTGCGTTCCCGGCTTTTCCTTCAGAGAAAAGCCTTGGAAGCCGGACGATTTGATGAGTGCATTAATGCTGTCCTTGGCGGCGGTTGTGTTTACCGTCTGTTTATTTAGCTGTGCAATTTCTTCAGTAAGAGCAGCGATATCAGTTACAGCCTGTTCCTGTTCGCCATTTAGCTTGGAAATCTCGGACTTTATTCGTGCATCGTCGCTTTGGAAAATAGTGATATCTGCCTGACACACTGTTGCCATTAGCGTCCAGACCATAGTGCAGCATTCCTCCTGTTTCGCGGGTATGTCAGCGAGGATGGCATTGTTTTGGCGGATTTTTTGATTGATTTGCTCGGCCAGCTCGTTCAAATTCTGTAGGTAAGAAGAAAGGTCATCCAGTTCCACTACCAGAGTTGGGTCATTCGCTTTCTTTTCAAGCTGTGCTACATTCGCTTTTGCTTTTTCCATGAAAAGCTCAAACTTTGTGGCATATGCCGTGAGCTGGTCACAGGCAAAGCCGCTTTTTGCATTCCCGTTCAAAATAGAATAAATATTGTTTAGTGCAGACTTGTAGGCTTGGATAAATTCCTCCAGTTGTCTTGTTTCCTTTTTATACTGCTCGTCAAAGCAGGATGCCAAATCATTTTCAAAATTGTCCGGAAGGTTTTGCTGGCAGTATGGGCATTTCCCGCCGGCGGCGTGCTGGAAGTCGTTATGTCCTTGGCTTACCCAGGCTGTGGCATTCAGCGCATTCAAGAAATCGGAAAATGCAGTGTGGCCGCTGCTTACGATTGGCTTTTCCAAAAGCGGGGTTGATGGAATTTTCGAAGCCGGTACGGGCTTCAATTCCTCGTAAGGTTTGCCGCCCTCTCCATATGCCACGGCATACAGATCCCTGATGGCATCCTCATCAACTGAAGTGGGCTTGTACTTCAAAAGCTCTGTGACAAATTTTTGGCGGCTTTTAGTAAATCCTGCCTGTGTTCCAGGATATGCTTTTCTTATGGATTCACTTTTCTCCCAAAGTGCGGACACAAGCTTGGCGAACAGCTTCTCCAGTTTGCCGTTGTTTTCTGTAATCTTCTTTCCTATTGTGGTTTTTTTATCGGAAAGCGCTTTTAATTCAGATGTTTTTTTATCTGCCTCTGCCTTAACAGCGGCATTTTGCTTGGTTATGGTGAAAACACCCGGAATATTCCCATAACTTTGGATGTTTTCCTGAATAAATTCCTCATTATACACCAGAAGTTCATAGTCTTCCGGGGAAATGCCAGAATGCCATTCGGTGGTTTCAGACTTACCAATCAGTTTGGCAATCGTGGACTTGCCTGTGCCATTCTTTCCGAAAAAATAATTTATTAGCGTTGGGGAAAAGATCTCACTTTGAAATACAGGTGAATTTACAGTTACTTTTCCGATTAGAGCAGATACTTTTTCGTTCATGATGTCCTCCTATTTAATCTCAATATTCATTGCTGCAAAGGCATCTATCAAATTGCATCGTTTGATTGCCCAGTGTTCTAAATCAAGTTCGTTCCGTAGTGGTGCGGATGCCATATGTAAAAGGCTGATATTCTGGTTTAATATCTGCTGCGGGAATGCCTGGAATCCGTTAAAACGTATTTTTATGACTTCGCCTTGCGGTACAATGTCACATATCCTTCCTACAAGCGCCGGATGTCCCGGTTCTGTTTCCTTGTAACGAATATTGCGTTTTGCAAAAATGCAAGGCATCAGTTTGAGTTCGGCTATATTGTCCAAACTAAGCATCCTGTACTTATCCCGGATTTCAGCTGGCGTGTGCTTTTGCAGGGCACGGTCTTTTGCAATTGAGAATGTGCCATCGCTATATTCCTCATTTTCCAACACGAAGAGGCAGTAACAGTCTTTGCTGAGCGATGCCCATTCCATGGCGTGTGTTACAGGATTTTCTGAGGGCGTTAATCTGAATATGCCGCCTAACAGCTCAGACAGTTCGGTGCTGCTCACATTGATATTGATTGGGCCGCTGTTCTGTTGAATCTGAATGCCATCCCCTTGGTTTACCAATATGTTAGGATTGGCTGTTTTGGCGAGCGCAGACGTTAGTTCTGATGGAATGAGTTGATTATTGTCCATTAAACACCTCCTCGCTAAATATCATGTTTGCTATCTACAGCTGCTATGGGCGGAATAACCGTATGCTACACCGTTAGCTATCCTTTGTGTTTCGCTGCGGTGACAGGTTAATCGTTCCGTAATTTACACCAATCTGGATTCCGTTGCCACTATTGATAAATACAGACTGGTTTGCGGTTTTTGTTTCCACTTTTTCGGAGCAGTTATCTATGATTTCTGTTTCGGCATATTCTGGTTCGATTTCCTGTTCTTCGCCAGTTTCTTGTTCATCAGCAAGTGTGACTGCTTCAGCCGAAGTATACCAATCAACGTAGACTTTCAGGGAATTTCCAAACGGGAAATCCTTCTTGGCTTTGCGTTCTTGGCCTTCCTTTTTGATTCCTAATACGTCCAGTGTAGGCAACCCGGATATATTGTCGGTGCGGTGCGTCAGTATGTAATGAACCACGCCTGTTAAAAAAGGCTGGAAATCAAGGCGATCTATTCCATTTAGGTCAGACTTTGAAAAGAATGAGCCGTTCCGTAGCACAAAAAAGGGTGTGCTTTCATCAATGTCGTCCTGCCCGATCATATCAAGCAGTACCCTTACAAGCCACGCTGCTTTTGAGGGATCAAGGAAATCCTCCGAAAACTTCACCATCCGTGAGAGAGCGATGCTGTAATTGTTCTTTATATCGTAATCATAGCTGCTGATAACAGCCTGTTCATTGATTGGAATGCTCGTGCTGCCATTGATCTTACATTCTCGAAACTGTGAAGTGTCCTTCTTCAGGCTGCCGCCGTTAGCGTGTGTATAATTGCCGGTGATTGCCTGAATCAATCCTTCCATCATTTCAGGATCAGTTAAATGGTCTTTTACTCCGTTTTCCCGCTCCCTTGCGTTGGATCTCGGCTTCTTTGTCTGCACAAGCAGAAAGAAGAGAGTGCCTCCGCAGAGGTATGGAACTTTTTTATTCTCCAAATTTCTGCCTCTCGTTCAAAAGTAACGTTATCCACCAAAGTAACCTCTCAAAGGTATTGACGGAAACGGTATCTACTATAGGTTTTAAGTGTAATCGAAAAGAACCTCTGCACATCGCAAAAGATTTTATTTTGTTATATCACACATCTGTGGAAATGTCTACAGCTTCTGCGAAAAAATATTTTGCGAAAGCAGACAAAAAATCGAAAAGGCAAAAATTCAATTCACAACAATTAAATCTCTTAGTCCGAGATGGCCATCAGGATGGAGGGATGCATAAGAGTTTCAAGGCACAGCGATAAAGGCTGTGTATGGAATGAAGATGCTCCCACCGTGGTTTCGTGCGCCCATTTTCGGTTGTCGGAGTCCGTGGTTATCTTCGCCGTAGGCTCTTTTTGTGTCCTTCCGTACCGCTCGGACGGAAAGGACAATCTATGAAAACCAAAAAGACGCCACAAGCAAAAAGAGGAACCTACAAACTGTTTGATGACAACGGGATATTCGTAATGGAGTACAAGCCGGGAAAGGACGGGGTGACCGAAGTGGACATCCTTAACCTCCACAAGATGGACGACCACGAGGTTTATGTCAATGCCAAGGAAAACAGGCTTCCGGAGTGGTATCAGCCTGTCTATGAGGAATGGAAGGCAAAATTTATTGCTGATTTCAGGGAGCGGTACGGCAGGGAGCCATTTGCGGATGAAATTCCCGGCAGACACCGTATTCTGGAATCCCTGGACGGGCAGACCGATCCTGACGGCGATGGCTTGGGCGACAGCAGCCGCCTGGAGGAGCAGCTGTCTATATCGGATGAGGAAGAAGTCCCAGACACGATCATCCGTCTGCGGGAGCTTGTGGCGGCAATGCCGGAACAGTGGCAGAAAGTCTACCGGCTTGTATTTATGAAGGGGCTGTCTAAAGCAAAAGCTGGAAAAGAAATCGGAATCAGTGATGTCCGTGTCGGTCAGCTAGTGAAAAAGATCAATGCCGCCATTGCCGGGGATGAGTTTTTGAAAAATTTATACAGATAGCACTTCGGATTCCGCCATTTCCTTTTGCCTATAGGGGTGTAAGGGGAAACGATACAGTCCCTGCAGAAAGGAAGGCAACTGGAAATGGCACTCAAACACAGGATCCGCATTAATGTCACGGATGAAAAATCCAGGACAAAGGTTCTGGAAGGAGCTGACCGCAGGCTGCCGGCGAGGCTTCTCCGTCTGCTTTTTGGAGAATTTTCAACGGTTTATCTGCTATCGCCCGGCCAGAGCGTGGAATCGGTAGAGGTACATGAAGTCAAAGGAGGGAAAAAGGAAAATGAGCAGGATTAAGATGCTTCTGAACGTCATCGAGGATGTTCGTTCTTTGGGAGACAGCCTGCAGGCACTTGCAGATGCAATGGCAAGCAACGAGCCGAAGGAAGAAGCGAAGAAGAAAACCAGGGCGAAAGCAGAGCCTAAGCCGGAACCGCCGAAGGCGCAGGAACCTGCTCCTGCAGAAGCGGAGCCGGAAAAGAAACCGCTGACGCTGGAAGAAGTCCGTATGGTGCTGGCGGAAAAATCCCGTGCGGGATATACGGCGGAGGTCAGGAGCCTCATCACACAGCACGGAGCAGATAAGCTGTCGGATGTTGATCCAGCGGAATATGAAGCCCTGCTTGCGGAAGCGGAGGTGCTGGGAAATGGGTAAACACGCATTGCTCTCCGCATCCTCAAGCCACCGGTGGCTCGTCTGCCCGCCCTCCGCAAAGCTCTGTGCGGAAGTGGAGGACATGGGCAGCGAATACGCCGCAGAGGGAACGGACGCAC
>JAAWOG010000035.1 GCA_022799355.1 Lachnospiraceae bacterium
AGAATCTTTTCATTTCTTTATTCCTTCCTTTAATCAATCATACTCCATTAATAATTTACTACAAAATACCCATCCTGCCAATCCCGATTTTTTCATCCGATATACGCATATACGCGCAATAGAAAAACTGATACTACTTATGTAAGCCTTGAAGATTTGCATGAAGGTAACAAGATTTAATACTCCTATATGAGTAAAATTTTTTTCTTTTATTTTAACATTTTTCAGCTTGGTAAGCATTCATATTTCTTTTGAAATTTTGGGAATGCCTGTATATCATGTCATACCGTATCAGATCGTCGCACCAAGTTCGTGAAATACCTCATTAAGTGCTTGGTGACAGCTTAGACGCTAAGCGGATTACAAACAAGGAAATAATTCATTCTGGGTGTTGAATTAGATAAGCTAATAAAAAAATAGTTGTCAATATTCCAACAATATATTATAATAACAATCGTATCATACACTGCACTAAGGAAAAATGTCCCCTTAGAACTGGTTTTATAGACTTTCTCCTTTTTTGCAATTTGTTTGATATCAAAATATTCAGGTAGTCAAAGGTAGTCAAGCCCAAACCGCAGAAAGCCCTGATTTTATTGGATTTTTTATGCTTTTAGCATGGGTTCGATTCCCCCCGTCTGCTCTGAGAAAGAAATCTTTATGGTTTCTTTTTTTACGTCAGTTCGAGACCTTCCTGACGAACGGAACCCCAGACGATTCCGTTAAACAAAACTAAAGGAGACAAATGCATATGAAAAAACAACTTATCAGCGAAGCTGCCCCTACAAGGGTTGCTCCGTCCATTTCACTCGCAACTCTGGTCCAGGCTGCCATGATCGCAGCGATCTATGTTGTACTCACATTACTCGCCAACGCCTTTGGGCTGGCAAATTACGCTATTCAGGTCCGATTTTCCGAAGCGCTGACCATTTTACCGTTTTTTACTCCGGCGGCTGTGCCCGGACTGTTCGTGGGCTGCATTCTCAGCAATATTCTGACCGGCTGCCTGCCCCTGGATACGGTTTTCGGCAGCCTCGCAACGCTGATCGGTGCATTGGGCACATACGCCATCGGCAGAATAAGCCGTAAAGCCATCGGTGCCGCCAGGAGCGCTTTGGAACCTCAGAAAAAAAGTGCCATATATAAATTCCTGGTACCTCTGCCCCCCATTATTTCCAATACGCTGATCGTTCCCTTTGTTCTTGCCTATGTCTATCAGTTTGAGGGTTCTATACCTTATTTTATGCTGACCGTGGGAACCGGAGAGGTAATCTCCTGCGGCGTTCTCGGCCTGATACTGCTCTTTTCGCTGGATCGGTACAAAAATATTCTGTTTCGCTCTTGACAGTTTATGCTGTGTGTGATATAAATATTTACCAAGCCGTAAGGCGACAACTGAAGATACCCAAATGAGGGAGTAGTAGCGCAATCTGCGTGTCCTGCCAACATACGCGGCCTTTATGGTCTGGCTTGACTTAAATAACGAGACTCATGTGCAACGATGATGCTTCATAGAATTTATGATGTCGGTATTGTTGCACCTGGGTTTTTCTTTTTACCAAATTCAATCAAGCCTGTAGAGTCAAGAAAGGAAGGTCAAACATGGAACTTACAATTACGATCCTGCTGTTTCTCATTGGTATTGTGCTTATCGTCAAAGGGGGAGACTACTTTGTAGACGCCGCCACCTGGATGGCGGAAGTCAGCGGTATTCCCAAGGTCATTATTGGCGCCACCGTTGTCAGCCTTGCCACCACTTTACCCGAAATGCTTGTATCCGTCATCGCCGCAATGGACGGCAAAGTAGATATGGCAGTGGGAAATGCCGTCGGCAGCGTTACCGCCAATATTGGTCTGATCATGGCCATTTCTCTGGTTTTTATGCCCGGTGTCATCAACCGGAAAGATTATGTCCCGAAATCCATTTTAATGTTCTGCGCATCTCTGGTAATCGTAGCCTCCGGAAGGACAGGACATATAGATCTTTTTCTCTCTGCCGTACTGATGATACTTTTCGTACTTTTCCTGATGGAAAACATTCGTTCCACCCGGCAGTCCATGCATCATAACACCGCCGCTCTGCGGGCTGCGGAATGTGCTGCCGCAGAAGGAGGCGCAGTTTCACTCTCTTTGCCGAAAGCAGCACGGGAACGTTCCGTGGTTCTTATTAATGTGGCTAAATTTATAGGGGGAGCCATCAGCATTGTTGTCGGGGCAAATCTGCTCGTTAACAACGGCAGTGAACTGGCAAGATACATCGGTATCTCCGAGCGTATCATCGGCGTTACGCTGGTGGCCATCGGAACCTCCTTGCCGGAGCTTGTCACCACCATAACCGCAATTATTAAAAAACAATCTTCTCTTTCCATCGGCAATATCCTCGGCGCAAATATCATTGATCTTACATTGATTCTTCCCGTCAGCATGGTATGCGCCGGTAAACCGCTTCCCATCGCATCCTCATCTGCCGCTTTGGATTTTCCCGCCTGCCTTTTGGTTGGCTGCATCGCCATTATACCGATGATGATTTCCTCAAAGTTTAAACGCTGGCAAGGACTCGCACTTCTGGCGGTCTATGCGGTGTATCTTGTATTGACATGTACTTCATAAGATAAGCTGCGTTGGCAAAACCATACCGGCAATGACTTTGCTCCGATGTAATATAATAAAGAGGCGATACTCTGATTCATCTGTCAGAATATCGCCTCCCTTTTATCCCAATAAAACCTTCGCTTTCTGTTTACCGCTCAATAGAATATATGTCCTCCGATGGATATCCCTGTGAGCCCCTCTATCGGCGTCCTGAAATATACGCAGTCGCCCACATTGGAAACCCCCGCCATCGCCTCATCTGCCGCCTGATAACATGCCGGTGTCGCCCTGTCCTCGGCAAGCGCAATGGCAAGCCTTCCGCTTCCCACCGGTGAAAATTGTGACCTTTGATAAATAACGCCAGTTATTGTATCCGGATATACGGAACTGAGCAGCCGGTTAATTACCACAGCTCCAACCGCAAGCTGTCCTGCGTAGGGTTCTCCCCCCGCCTCACAGTAAATCAGATTGGCCAGAAGATACCTGTCTCCCTCGGCAAAAGAAACCGAAGAAATATCACGCTTTGCCGACTGAGAGGCCAGTTTGGACATGGCGATCTCTTCCGCCAGTTTCTTTTTCAGCGCCGCTATATCCGCGTCCTGCTGCTTAATCTTTGCCTCATAAGCCTCAGCTTCAGCCTGAGCATTGGATAACTGCCCCGCATTCTGGGCAATATCACCGGATGTGGAGCTGATATACCCGCTTACCTTGGACTGTTCCGCCTCCACCTGCACCTTATAATCCGCAAGTTCTTCCTGCTCCTTTTGAAGCTGCTGTTCCCTCAGGTCTATTTCATCTCTGATATGCCGAAAATCCTCAAGCTTCTGCTGGTCATAATCGGAAATGGCATCTACGTAATCATAATAATTCAGCATATCCGAAATAGTATCCGCCCCCAGCATCCCCTCCAAAAGCGCATAATCGTTTCTCTCATACATGTACTGAATGCGGCTTTTCATCGCCGCATATTGATTGTCCGCATCAGCCCTCGCCTCTTCCAGCGCCTCCTGAGTTTCCAAAATCTCCTGCTCCTTGTCGGAAATCTGCTGTTCCAGTTCCGCCAGCCGGTCACTGACATCGCTGAGCTGATCATTCAGATGATCCAGTTTTCCCTGCAGCGTATCCAGTTCACTTTTAAGTCCAGAAATATCATCCTGTGTCTGGGAAAGCTGCCCCTTGGTCTGCTCCTGCTCCCGCTGCGCCTGGTCCAACTTTTCCTTCGTTGTGAGAGCATAAGCGGAGAGAGACAATCCTGCTGCCATAGCCGCCACAAGCAGGCTTGCCATCAGGCGTTTCCCTGCCTTTACAATTCCTCTCATATGCCCTCACCTCCCCTCATTTCAATTCTTATTCCCGTAAAATAACTCTTCTCTATCCTGATATTCACTATTTCTGACCGGCCGCATCAGACTCTTTCCGCTACAATTCCAGTTCTACTTTCCTGCCGGTCGCCTCATACTGCCGGTATACCACTCCGGCCGCATCGAACAGCTTTTTGGATGCAACATTCCCAGGCGTACCATCATATTTATCACTCCCATAAATTACCTTCCTGATTCCCGCCTGAATGATTGCCTTCGCACACTCATTGCAGGGAAACAGGGAAACATAAAGCGTCGTTCCCTCCAAGGAACCGCCCCGGAAATTCAGAATAGCGTTCAGTTCACTGTGTGTCACGTAAGCATATTTTGTGGAAAGCATATCGCCTTCCCTCTCCCACGGGAAATCATCATCCGAGCATCCCATAGGCAGCCCGTTATAACCCATGGAGAGAATCTTATGGTCACTGCTGACAATACAGCATCCCACCTGGGTTCCGGGATCTTTCGAGCGCATGCCCGCCAGTCTGGAAACTCCCATAAAGTACTCATCCCAGCTTATATAATCCGTCCGTTTCATTTGTACCCCCATACAAAATATTGTTACTCTTCTCCGGAATTACTTTATCCCCTTAAAATTACTTCTTATAGTACCAATTCATCTTCTACTTAGTCCCGAAAATCCGGTCTCCCGCATCCCCAAGCCCCGGTACGATATAAGCATGTTCATCCAGCTTTTCATCCAGCGCCCCAATATACAGATCCACATCAGGATGTTCATCCTGCATCCTCTTTACCCCTTCCGGCGCCGCTATGATACACATAAAATGTATTTTTTTGCACCCCTTATCCTTCAGCATCCGAATCGCCGCCGTTGCGGAACCGCCGGTTGCCAGCATGGGATCAACCACAAATACTTCCCTCTCTCCGCAGTCCGCAGGCAGTTTGCAGTAATATTCCACCGGCTCATGCGTCTCAGGATCTCGGTAAAGCCCGATATGCCCAACCTTTGCCACCGGAATCATTGCCAGCACCCCGTCCACCATGCCGAGCCCCGCCCTGAGAATCGGAACGATAGCCATTTTCTTCCCTTTCATTTCCTTCACTACGGCTCTGCAGATCGGTGTCTCTATCTCCACATCCGTCAGCTTCAGATTCCTTGTAGCCTCATAGGTCATCAGCATCGCAATCTCGCTGATGGTCTCTCTGAAATCTTTTGTGCCTGTTTCTTTTCTTCGTATCCTGCCGATTTTATGCCGAATCAGCGGATGTTCCATTATGATCGTCTTCGCCATGTTTCCTCCTGCCAAAATCAGTCTGCCTCAATTTTTCCAACTCTTCTTTTATGCCGCTCATCCTCCGAAAACGGGGTGTCCAGAAATTTCTCCACAATATCCAGCGCCAGAAACTCCCCTGTTACACCGGCTCCGATGGACAGCATATTGGCATCGTTGTGAAGCCTTGTCAGTTTTGCCGTCACCGGATCAGAGCACAAAGCGCATCGGATACCGGGCACTTTATTTGCACAGATAGAAACACCGATACCAGTGGTGCACAGCACAATCCCCCGGTCACAGCTTCCCTCCGCCACGGCTTTTGCCGCCGGTCTGATAAAATCCGGATAGTCGCAGGAATTTTTGTTCTCACATCCAAAATCCTTATACTCCAGCCCTCTTTCTTCCAGATACTTTTTAACTCTCTCCTTGAGATCATATCCGCCATGATCTGATGCTATTGCTATCATAACTTTCCCCTTTCCGTTCATATTTTTATTGTGATATACAGATCAGCGCTTTATACCGCACCGCCTGCCATTTCCATACGATGCCCCGCCGCTTTTAAAAGCCGGTTCATAACAGCCTGCCCGATACCGCTTTCCTCGAAAGCCTCCGAGTAGATTACATCTACCGCCTCATCATCAAACTCCCGCAGAATCCGGTACAATTCTCTCGCCGTCTCCTCCTCCCGCTCCCTGCTGCCGGCACTCTTTACAAAAGTGGCTCCGTAACGCCCCGCCGTTGCATCGGTAGCGATCACTCCACTGCGAAGCCCTTTTTTCTCCGCCTCCTTCAGCAATGCATTGATGCGCTTCACCACCGCCTCTTCCTCCCCGGAAATAATTGTCAGCTCCGCTTTCGGCGCATAATGCCTGTACTTCATCCCCGGTGCCTTCGGAGCAGTTTTACAGCCTTCCGGCAGGATTGCTCCGTCAATTTCCACTTTTCCAAGAACTTCCTCCAGCATTTCCTTTGTAATATATCCCGGTCTTAAAATAGTCGGTATCTCCTCGGTCAGATCCACGATCGTGGACTCCAGCCCGATACATGCCTGTCCGCCATCCAGAATCATTTCGATTCTGCCCCCCAAATCCTCCTCCACATGCTTTGCCAGCGTAGGACTCGGCCGCCCGGAGGCATTAGCACTCGGTGCCGCCACATAACCGCCCGCCGCCCGGATCAGAGAAAGCGCTGTCGGATCAGAAGGCATACGCACCGCAACGGTGGATAACCCGCCGGTCGTCTCCCTCGGCACCCTATCCGACTTTTCCAGTATCATCGTTATAGGCCCAGGCCAGAATGCCTTTCCCAGCTTTTTTGCCGTTTCCGGTATTTCTCTTACGATGAGACTCATATCTTCCCATCTGCAGATATGCACGATCAGCGGGTTATCGGAAGGCCTTCCCTTTGCGGCATAGATCTTCCGGGAAGATTCCGGATTCAGTGCATCTCCCCCAAGTCCGTATACCGTCTCCGTGGGAAAAGCCACCAGGCCGCCATCCTGCAGAATTTTTCCCGCTTCCTCCACAGCCTCCCTGGCTGCTGCCATATTCCTGTTTTCATCCGTTACTCTGAATATTCTTGTGTCCAATATTATGCACCTGACAGCCTTTTATGCGTATTATAAATAGCATATCCCTCAAACTGTCCTGAAAAAATATGCAATTACATCTGTCGATATTATACCTTAATACAATATATTTGGCAAACGAAAAAGGCGGAAACACCGCCTTTTCCTGAATATAACACTTTTTCTCTCTTATCACGCCTCTTCAAGCACTGCCTCTTCCACTTCACTCACCGTAGGAATGGAATTTGCCGCTCCCATGCGGGATACTGCTATGGCGGATGCCTTTGCGCAGATCTTAAGCGCCTCCGACACCGGCAGTTCTTTCATCATGGACGCGATAAAGTACCCTGTAAAGGTATCCCCTGCCGCTGTGGTATCCACCGGTTTCACTTTGAAGATACCCTGTCTGTATGTGCTATTCTTATCCCGATAAACCACGCCTTCCGAGCCCAGCGTGAGGACAACCTGCGCCTCCGGGAATTTTTCCATCATCTTATCCAGTATCTTTTCCGGCTCTTTTTCTCCGGAAATCTGCCAGCCTTCTATCTCATTTAAAAGAAAGACCGATATTTTATGCATATCACAGGCAAGAAGCGCCTCATTAAACGGAGAAGGATTCAGCACAATGCGCATTCCCTTTTCATATGCCGTATCTATGATATACGGCATTTCGTTTACTTCATTCTGCAAAAGGACGATATCACCCTTCCCAAACCCGGAAAAGACCTCATCAACATACTCTCTTGTGATCATACGGTTGCTGCCGCCGTACAGAAGAATACAATTCTGGGCATTTTTATCAAGCTGGATAATGGTATGTCCCGATTTACCTGCCACCATTTTAATCAGCGTCGTATCCACACCGCTTTTCTCACACAGATCCAGAAAACCCTGTCCGTCTTCTCCCACCATGCCCGCATGCCGCACCGGCACGCCTGCCCTTGAAAGCGCAATGGACTGATTTAATCCTTTTCCGCCGAAATGCGTCTCCAGCCCGAAAGAATCCATTGTCTCTCCCGGTGTGATCACATGATCCACCTTGTACACATAGTCGTAATTTAAAGATCCGAAATTTAATACCTTCATGCCTCTCTTCTCCTTTTCCTTTGCTATGATAACCCTCTTGTCAACGGGTAATTTCAGTCATTTCCAAAAATATCCCTTGTATATACCTTCTCCTTTACGTCATCCAGACATTTATCATATCTGTTGGCAATGATTGCATCACACTGTTCCTTGAAATCATCAATATCATGCAGTACCCTGCTTCCGAAAAATGTGCTTCCGTCTTCCAGTGTGGGTTCGTATATCACCACCGTTGCTCCCTTTGCCTTAACCCGCTTCATTACCCCCTGAATAGAACTCTGCCGGAAATTATCGCTGCCCGCTTTCATCGTCAGCCTGAATACGCCAATGACTACATTCTTCTCTTTGCTGCTGTCATAATCATTGTCCTCACCATAATCATAATAGCCGGCCATCGACAATACCCTGTCCGCAATAAAATCCTTCCTGGTTCTGTTGCTCTCCACAATCGCAGACATCATGTTCTGCGGAACATCCTCATAATTTGCCAGAAGCTGCTTGGTATCCTTTGGCAGGCAGTAACCGCCATAGCCAAAAGAAGGGTTATTATAGTGCATACCGATCCGCGGATCAAGGCATACGCCGTTAATGATCTCCTGTGTATTTAGCCCTTTCGTCTCCGCATAAGTATCCAACTCATTAAAATAACTTACCCGCAGCGCCAGATAAGTATTGGCAAACAATTTTACCGCTTCCGCTTCCGTAAAGCCCATGATCAGCGTATCGATATCCTCTTTCAGTGCTCCTTCCTGCAAAAGCGCCGCAAACGTATTTGCCGCCTTCATCAGCCTTGCATTCTTCGTATCCGTCCCCACAATAATACGACTCGGATATAAATTGTCATACAAAGCCTTACTTTCCCTTAGAAATTCCGGGCTGAAAATAATATTATCACAATGGTACTTTTCCCTTATGAAAGCCGTATATCCTACCGGAATCGTTGACTTGATCACCATCACCGCATCCGGATTACAGGAAATGACCTGCTTTATCACGCTCTCTACCGCCGAAGTATCAAAATGATTTTTTTTGGAATCATAGTTTGTGGGAGCCGCAATAACCACAAAATCTGCTTCCGTGTAAGCCTCTTCCGCATCCAGCGTAGCCGTCAGGAAAAGTTCCTTCTCCGCCAGATACTTTTCAATATATTCATCACGGATCGGAGATTTTTTCCGATTGATCAGTTCTATCTTTTCCGGTACGATATCCACCGCAAATACCCTGTGATTCTGACTTAATAAAGTGGCGATAGACAGCCCCACATATCCCGTCCCCGCCACGGCTATCTTTAAGTCCTTTGTATCTCTCATCATAATTATTGTCTCCTGTTTTAAATCTGTCAATACTCCTTTATCGCAGTTTTCAGCCTGCGGCCGCATACCGGAGAATCCCAAGATGGATTGCCCACGCCACCCTGTCCTGATAAGCTTCCTGCGTCAAAAGTTTTGCTTCCGTGCTGTTTGACAAAAAACCGCACTCCGCAATAATAATCGGTGTCTGTGTCTTTTTCAGCAAATAGTAACTGTCATTCGCTTTCGCCTCCCGGCGGTTTTCCTTATCCAGCGTCTCCGCCATGGTCCCCTGCATCACTTCGGCCATCGCCTTTCCCTGCAGGCTGGTTGCATAGTAAAACACCTGAGCCCCCTTCACATATTCTTCGGAGTAAGAATTCTGATGTATGCTTACCGCCAGATCCGCTCCGGAGGAATCGATCATGGCTACCCTGTTTTTCATATCCTGGACTTTCTTGTTGGAATCTTCCGGCCGGTAGAGCCCTTCTTCCCCCTCCCTGGTCATGATCACTTCCACATCCGAAAGTTCAAGATACCGTTTTACTTTTTTGGCAATCGCCAGATTAATATCCTTTTCCAGGGCCTGATTGATCCCTACTTTGCCCGGATCAATCCCGCCGTGTCCCGCATCGATCACAACGACCAGTTTATGATTTCCGCTCCCTTTGTCCTCTTTTTCCTCCGAAAGCCCGATCGTATCCCGATGGATCACCACATCGCCACTGCCCGTTGTCACATATTCCGCCGTCCGATGGGAAAGAAGCAGCATTGCCGCCACAAGCACCGCTCCCATACCGACCTTAATTTTACCAAACTGTTCCTCTGTCATAAAAATCCCTTCCCGCATTCTTTCTCCTTGCTCTATTTTATGAGAAAAAACCGGGGCTTATGTTAGAGGAACATAACTACCCTGATCAGCTCGCGCAGTACTCTGCGATCAGATCCCAGACATCCGTCGACTCCAGCCCGAGCTTCCACTCAGCCACACCCGCCAGATCGTACGTTTTCATCACATCCAGTTTTACTTTCACGGAATCATAGTTCTCCAACCACACCTGATACAGAGTATCGTCCTTTTGAATCTCCCCGTAATGCTGGCACTCCGCTTCCAGCCACTGTGTCTGTATTCCGTTTTCAGCTATAAACTCCGCCGCGGCACGCATCCCTACGGATTCCCCCACCACCTCCGTACCGGTGGTTTTCCATATCCTTGTATAGAACGGGATTCCGTTGATCAGTTTTTCCGCCGGCACATATTCCAATGTATCAGCTATCCCGCTCTCCACATAGTCAATACTGGAAACGGAGCCTGCCTTTCCTCCGCTCCCCCAGTGCTCATCATACCCCATAACGATCACATAGTCCGCATAAACGCTCTGCTCTCTGCGGTTGTACCAGATGGCACCGCCGGAGATCGGATAGTTGTCCACGGAAAGAACAATACCGTTTTTCCTGCATTCGACGGAAAGCTCACGGATAAACTCCACAAAATGTTTCCCGGTGGCTTCGTCAATTTTTTCAAAGTCTATATTCAGCCCGTCAATACCATAATTCAGCACTTCCCCCATCAAATTCCGGATCAGGTTTGCCCTGGCTGCGGAAGATGAAAAGATTGCAAACCTGTCCACCTCCTCCGTAAAATCATCCGCCAGCGCCCACACTTCCAGCCCCATGGCATGGGCATTATTTACATAGTCCGAAGACGCATAGCTGACAATATTCCCTTCATTTCCTGTCAGGTGAAACCATGTCGGAGATATGACATTCAGGCCTTTGGTGTTTGCCGTCACCTCAGCCAGTGTACCGTTTCCTGCGTTGCCCGATACCTGATGCCAGCCCATATTGATCTTAAATTCCTTTGAAGTACCCGTAAATTCCAGTTCCCCGTACATGGAAGCGTTATTC
The DNA here is from genome assembly GCA_022799355.1 of Lachnospiraceae bacterium. Lineage (GTDB taxonomy): Bacteria > Bacillota > Clostridia > Lachnospirales > Lachnospiraceae > 1XD8-76. The sequence goes on from JAAWOG010000035.1 coordinate 11,042, forward strand.
ACAAAGGAAGGCGTCATCACTTCCGTTTCGCCCAGTTTCTTATTTTCCACATAGCCGATAATACCGTCAGTAGTCTTTACTTTCGACCAGGTTTCCATCTGATCTAAAATAATAAGCTGCTCTCCTGCCGCAACTTCTTTCAGTATTTCGCTCTTCACTCCACCCTGGTATCTGACCTGCGTATCTTTTTCTACCGATGCAACCTGTCTTTCCCCATAGGAAGTATAGATCTGAATACGATTCGGTTCCCTGAACGTCTCAAAGTCAAAGATCGTAAACAGTCGTATAAAATCTATCGCAATATACAATGTATCCCCTTCATAAAACGCAATCTGATACTCACATATATTTTCGTCCTCTCCGTCCATATAGCTGCTCTCTCCTATGTTATAGGAAAGTATCCTGTCCGGCAGTACATAGCGGATCGTATTTTCCACTTCATTCACATAAAGCCTTGTATAGATAAAATAATCGCTTACCGTATCATAGGTAATATAAAAGGTCCCGTCTGCCCCAACACGGGCTCTGTCCTCTATCACTTCATCCTGCATGATAATGGCTGCTTCATCACCTGTAATACCATAATACTCATTCAGATCAGTCTGCTCTTTGGAATATGAATATTTCTCCATAATCATTGAGCCGAAACTCACGCCCACAACAATAAAAATAAGGACGATCGCAATTAATACCGGAATTATTTTTTTCATGCCCGTACTCCTTTCAACCGCCCCTATTATACCAGACTATTTCCATATCGTCATTATGTATTTCCGTGAAAGAACCAATTTTCTTTTCTGACATATAATATCACCATAAGGGGCTTCTTTTTCGCAATATTTTTTTCGTCAGTTATTATGACATTCAAATGGCTTCTTAAATAATCAGTTTTCCATGATTTTATCGTAGCGGACCTGAGTCAGGGCACCTTCATCATCGATAACAAAATCGGGCATATACACAGCGTCCTCTCTGACAAACCGCTCTACGATCCCCGCAGGTGAAGACGGTTTTCCATCCAGGTACAGTTCTATTCCCTGACTGAGAATACTTTCCAGTCTGCTTCTCATGGTCATCATTTCAATTTTATCATTCCGCATAATTCCTCCTTTCTTCTTCTGCTCTTTCAAAAGGAGGTCGGATATATTCGTGATATATGGAACCAGAGAATTTTCAGAATTTAATTTTTTGAAACAGCAGATTATTATTTTTTTTGTTGACGATACTAAGTAAAGAAACTTTTACCGATACAGCTTTTTACTATTAGAAACAGTGTGCAGAGTACCCGAACGCGTAACATTTTTAAAATACATTTAAGAAAATCAAGTTGTCAGTTTTGGATTATTAATTGGGAAATCATTTGGAAAATTTTAAACTCTGAATCGGCACATAAGCCTATAAGACATCTCTGATACTAATTTGGGAAATTTTAGTGCTAACTGAGATGAAGTCATTGTTTAGAAAATTCTAGATTACGCATGGCAGATTACTTAAGATTTCTGCCCTAAAAAAGATAAAATTGTTCTGCCTCCTTCCGTTACAGATTGTCCAAAGGCACTCTGGAGTTATATAATACCAGAAAAATTGGCAAATTTCAACTATTTTATTAATTTTTTTTAAACAGTTTTCCGAAACCCTTGACTTGTCCGCTGTCTGAGTATAAAATTCCCTAAAGGATGTGATGATAATGAAAATAGAAAAAGTAAATGAACACCAAATACGTTGTACACTGACCAGGGAAGACCTGCTCAGCAGAGAACTTAAAATAAGTGAACTTGCCTACGGCACAGACAAAGCAAAAGATCTGTTTCGGGATATGATGCAGCAGGCGGCCTGTGAATTTGGCTTTGAGGCGGAGGATATTCCTCTTATGATAGAAGCGATCCCTTTAAATGCGGAATGCATCGTGCTGATCGTTACAAAGGTGGAAGATCCCGAAGAACTCGATACCCGTTTTGCCCGTTTCGCCCCTTCCGTCAGCGAAGATAACGAGGAAGGCGAACATGACTATTCGGAAATCACCGATGAAGTGATGGATCTCTTTGAACGGATTCATAAAAACGCTTCTTCACAGGATAAAGCGGTTATTCCGGAAAAAGAGACTTCTGCCGGCGCCAAACCCGAAAAAGAGGAGGAGGTCTATCGTATTTTTACGTTTTCCTCCATCAGCGAACTGACGGCACTTGCCCATATTTTCGGCACCGGCCTTATCTGTGAGAACAGGCTTTATAAAAATGAGCAGAAAGGACAGTACCTTCTGGTCGTAAATCAGCGTACACTCTCTGCGGAGGCTTTTGGCAAAGTCTGCAATACTATTTCGGAATATGGTGTTACCACAAAGGCAATGCAGGCAGGTATTGCTTATATGGATGAGCACTTTGACTGCATCATCCCTCAGGATGCCCTCCAGAGGCTTGCGAAAATATAATGGTAACATGACCGTAATCCGCAGATTCCTGAAATTCAAAAAGAGCCGTAAGAAATTGACCGGCTCTTTTTCTTTGCTGTCTCTGTTTCCCTTACGGCCTGTTATGCCTGCTCTATCCTCGCCATCAGGTCATCAATATTGATGCCGTGAACCATGGCAGCCTCCTCCAAGGATTCCCCCTGCGCCGAAGGACAGCCAAGACAGTGCATACCCGCCTCCATCAGAACCGGAGCCACATCAGGGTTTGTCCGTAAAATTTCTCCGATCGTCATTTCTTTCGTAATACCACTCATATTTTTTAATCCTCCTGTATCTTTAAAATGAAAACATATACAGTATAATACTTTCCACTTTTGCCTGTAAATACCCGACCTTCTTTTAATTTGTAAAAATTCCATAAAAAGTCTGTAAATAAGCACTGTTTGTATAGAAAAAAGTACATCTCCATCCTTGACTTTGTCATATTCTTTACACTATAATAGCCCTATAGAATCTTTGATATCTATTAATTTTTCAATTCAAAATACTATTAAACAGGAGGCACACAAAATGAGACCAGAATGGACAGGTTTTGTAGGCAACAAATGGGATCACGAAGTTAACGTACGTGATTTTATCCAGAAGAACTATACCCCTTACGAGGGCGATGATTCTTTCTTGGCTGAGCCTACACAGAACACAAAAGACTTATGGGAAATGGTACTGGATCTTTCCAAAAAAGAACGTGAAGCAGGCGGTGTACTGGATATGGACACCAAAGTTGTTTCCACCATTACTTCCCACGGCCCCGGCTATCTTGACAAGAACAAAGAAACTATCGTAGGTTTCCAGACAGACGCTCCTTTCAAGAGATCCCTGCAGCCTTACGGCGGTATCCGTATGGCTGAAAAGGCTTGTGCGGATAACGGTTATGAAGTAGATCCCGAGATTTCCGAGTTCTTCTCCACCCACAGGAAAACACATAACGCAGGCTGTTTCGATGCTTACAACGCTGAAATGAGAGCCTGCCGTTCTTCCCATATCATTACAGGGCTTCCCGATGCTTACGGCAGAGGCCGTATCATTGGCGACTACAGACGTGTTGCTCTGTACGGTATTGACAGACTGATCGAAGACAAACAGGATCAGAAAAATTCCACAGGACGTGTTATGACCGATGAAGTGATCCGTCTTCGTGAAGAGATCTCCGAGCAGATCGTTGCTCTGAAGATGATGAAGGAAATGGCTGCTTCCTATGGCTGTGATATTTCCAAACCTTCCACCAACGTACAGGAAGCTATCCAGGCTACTTACTTTGGTTATCTGTGTGCCGTAAAGGAACAGAACGGTGCTGCAATGTCCCTTGGCCGTACTTCTACCTTCCTTGACTGCTACGCTGAGAGAGACTTAAAGAACGGCGTATTTACGGAAGAACAGATCCAGGAATTTGTTGACCACTTTATTATGAAGCTGCGCTGCATCAAATTTGCGCGTACACCTGAGTACAACCAGATCTTCGCAGGCGATCCGGTATGGGTAACCGAATCCCTCGGCGGTATGGGCGTTGACGGCCGTTCTCTTGTAACAAAGATGAGCTTCCGTTTCCTGCACACACTGACAAACCTGGGCGCTTCTCCGGAACCCAACCTGACAGTTCTCTGGTCCACAAGACTGCCTGAGAACTGGAAGAGATACTGTGCGAAAATGTCTATCCAGACTTCTTCCATCCAGTATGAGAACGACGATCTGATGAGAGTGACTCATGGCGATGACTACGGTATCGCATGCTGTGTATCCTCCATGGTTATCGGTAAGGAAATGCAGTTCTTCGGCGCTCGTGCGAACGTTGCAAAATGTCTGCTGTACGCATTGAACGGCGGTGTTGACGAAGTTACCAAGAAACAGGTTGGTCCTAAATATCGTCCTGTAACCGGCGATGTTCTGGATTACGATGATGTTATGGATAAATTCATGGATATGCTGGAATGGCAGGCAGATGTTTATGTAAACACTCTGAACATCATTCACTATATGCATGACAAATACTGCTATGAGAGAGCTGAGATGGCTCTGCATGACAGAGATGTAAAACGTTACTTTGCAACAGGTGTTGCAGGTTTGTCTATCGTAGCTGACTCCCTTTCCGCTATCAAATACGCAAAGGTAGAAGTAGTTCGTGATGACGACGGCGTGATCGTAGACTTCAAGACAACCGGCGATTTCCCGAAATACGGCAACGATGATGATCGTGTTGACAGCATCGCTCAGGATGTTGTTCACAGATTTATGACAGCGATCAGAAGACACCACACCTACAGAAACGGTGTTCCTACAACTTCCATCCTTACCATCACTTCCAATGTAACATATGGTAAGGCTACGGGTAACACACCTGACGGACGTAAGAAAGGTCAGCCGTTTGCTCCTGGTGCTAACCCGATGCACGGCCGTGATACCCACGGTGCGGTTGCTTCTCTGGCTTCCGTATCCAAGCTGCCGTTCAAAGATGCTCAGGATGGTATTTCCAATACCTTCACGATCATCCCCGGCGCACTTGGCAAAGAAGATCAGGTATTCTCAGGCGATATTGAACTTGAATTAAAGTAATCTGAACTTGAATTAAAGTAATCTGAACTTAACGAACTTTCTATTATCATGAATAATCAGCGGCTGCCGGTCAGGCAGTCGCGGAACTGGAGTAAAATAAATGGATGATAAAGCTTTGATCGACGATCTTGTTAAAATGCTGGATTCCGGTATGGCGGGCGGCGTTGGCCATGTGAACATCGATTACGATGAAAAAAACGAACAGGATAAATCAGTTCAGACGATGGGCTGTACGGACTGTTCGAGAACACCGCTTGCATGCAGTGTTCCGACTCTGGAACAGGGTTTGGACGATTACTCGGGTTCCTGAATATAATTTTAAAAAAAGTAAATACTATGGAGGTAAAAAACAATGGCAGCATCAAATTCAGGACAGGTTGATAACCTGGTATCCTTACTGGATGGCTATGCAACAAAAGGCGGTCATCATTTAAATGTTAACGTATTAAACAGAGATATGTTACTGGACGCTCAGAAGCATCCTGAGAACTATCCTCAGCTTACAATCCGTGTTTCCGGTTACGCTGTGAACTTCATTAAGCTGACACCCGAACAGCAGGCTGACGTTATCTCCCGTACATTCCATGAAGCTATCTAAGTAGACATTCTTCAGGAAATACATGCATAAAATTCCCCTGAGGCAAAAGCATCAGGGGAATTTTAAAAAGCGAAAAAGGGCGAACAGCATTCGCCGAAAAGGAGTTTTCTCTCTATGAAAGGACGTATTCATTCACTTGAAAGTTTTGGCACCGTAGATGGTCCCGGCACCAGATTTGTCGTATTTGTGCAGGGCTGCCCGATGCGTTGTGCCTATTGCCATAATCCCGACACCTGGGATATGGACGGCGGTACGATGATGGAACCGGAGGAGATCATCGAGCAGTATGAAAAAAACCGCCCCTTCTATAAGGACGGCGGTCTGACCGTCACCGGCGGGGAGCCTTTGATGCAGGTCGATTTCCTGATCGATCTGTTTACACTGGCAAAGGAGCATGATATCCATACCTGTATTGACAGTTCCGGTATTGCTTATAAGGAAAACAACACCGCTTTTATACAAAAGCTGGACAAACTTATGCCGCTGACCGATCTTGTTATGCTGGATATCAAGCATATTGATCCGGAAAAACACAAAGAACTGACGAGCCAGCCCAACGACGGTATTCTCGCTTTTGCAAAGTACTTAGATCAAAAACAGGTCCCCGTCTGGATTCGCCATGTCATTGTACCCGGACTTACCGATGATGAAAAATACCTGTATCAGCTTGGGTATTTTATCGGTCATCTTTCCAATTTAAAGGCGCTTGACGCCCTGCCCTACCATACAATGGGTGAGAAGAAATATGAAAGCATTGGCATGGAATATAAGCTTCATGGTGTTCCCGCCATGGATCAGAAAACTCTTCTTGTCAAAAAACAGGCTATTCTGGACGGTATAAAAGCCGCAAGAAAGGAATCCGAAGGCTCCGGAAACTGAAAATTTTTCCTGCTGTTTTCATGCTTTTGGACTTGTATATCTTATCATATTATATTAAAATAAAAAAGGCTGATGGATGCGGCCGTTATCGCCGCATTCTGATACATATTTCATATATAAGGAGGATTATCTCATGGCATTTGTAATTAACGATGGTTGTATCGGCTGTGGTGCTTGTGCTGGTACCTGCCCTGTTGGCGCTATCTCTGAAGGTGACGGAAAGTTCGTCATTGACGAGAGCGTTTGCATCTCCTGTGGTGCCTGTGCAGGCGGTTGTCCCGTTGGCGTTATTTCCGAGGCTTAAAAACTAACCTGAGAAATTCAGCAGGTGCCGTATGAAAGCGGCACCTGTTTTATTTATACCATCTGTCCTATGCTTTTTTCGCCTTCCCAAACAGTTTTTTGCGTTCCTTTTTTTCCGTCGGCTTTTTTTCCGGCTTTCTTTTTGCCGTTCTGCCGCGCAGCAATGCATCAAGTTGTTTATAGTGTTCTTCCTCCAGCATTAACTGTCTGTTTTCCCGTTGTTCTTCTCGCTCTTCCTGCATTCTGAACTGATAATCCAGTTCCTTTGTCAATTTTTCGGAAAGTTCTTCATAAAACCTCTCATTGCTCTCCTGTACCGCCTCCGCTATCAGCCTCTTCATCAGATATTCCAGACGCTTTACTTTCTCATCTGTCTCTCTCGCCGGATGTACATCGATTCTCGACGCAGACACTGTTTTTATGTCCGATTTCTCTTCGGTGCTGAAAAACGTTCCCTGTTCAATACGCTGCATGTCCTCCCCGGTAAGCCCCTCCGCATCGGGCAGTCTGGTCAGCTTCCCATTTCTCAGAATCATCCTGATGGCTTTCAATTGAAATCCCTGCTCCTTAAGTTTTTTGATTTCCTTAAATTCCGTAATATCCTCTTCCGTATAATACCTGTGCCCTAACTCATTCCGTTTTACAGGCAGCTTCAGTTCATCTTCCCAGTAGCGCAGTACATGGCTCTCCACTTCCACTTTCCTTGACGCATCCGAAATAAGGTAAATTTTTTCTTTCTCCATCTTTACATTCTCCATAGAAGTCCTCCTGCTTGAATACTGTACATAAAAAAACAAAAGAAAACTGACTGTTTTGGTCAATCTTCTTTTGTAAAAGTTAATAATTATTATTTTGCTATGCTACTTCTGTATATTGGCAAACTTGGTGTAATCCGGCAGCCATGCCAGTTCTACCGTTCCGATCGGACCATTTCTCTGCTTTGCGATAATGATCTCCGCAATTCCCTTTTTCTCACTGTCCTTATTATAATAATCGTCCCTGTAAATGAACATCACCACGTCCGCGTCCTGCTCTATGGCTCCGGATTCACGCAAATCGGATAGCATGGGACGATGGTCCGGCCTCTGCTCCACCGCACGGCTGAGCTGCGATAAGGCGATCACAGGGACACTTAATTCCCTTGCTAAGGCCTTCAGGGACCTGGATATCTCCGAAATCTCCTGCTGCCTGGACTCTGACCTGCCGCCGCCCGTCATAAGCTGCAGATAGTCGATGATAACCATCTGAATATCATGCTCCATTTTGAATTTCCGGCATTTCGACCGCAGCTCCGATATACTGATGCCAGGCGTATCGTCGATGATCAGCCCCGATCTCCCCACAATACCGGCCCCGTCTATCAGATCTTCCCATTCCCTGTCCGATAAGTTACCGGTTCTGATATGCTGGGAGTCCACCCTGGATTCCAACGAAAACAACCTGTTTACAAGCTGTTCCCGGGACATCTCCAAACTGAATACCGCCAGCGGCAACTCACTTTTAAAGGCGACATACTGGGCAATGTTCAGCACCAGCGCCGTCTTTCCCATGGAGGGCCTTGCTGCCACTAAAATAAGATCTGCCGGCTGCATTCCCGCCGTCTTATAATCCAAATCCAGAAATCCCGTTGCCACACCTGTCACATTTCCCTTTGTCCTGGAGGCTTTCTCGATCCTCTCCATAGCACTTAAAACAACCTGCCTGATAGGTACATAATCTCCGGTATTTCTGCGCTGGACAATATGAAATATCTTTTTTTCCGCGTCCTCCAAAATGGTATTTAAACCATCTTTGCCTACATAACAGACATTTGCGATCTCCTCACAGGCTTTGATCAGCCTGCGCTGCGTGGCTTTTTCGGAAACAATCTGCACATAATCCGCAATATGAGTTGTGGTCTGTACCATCAACATCATATCTTTGACAAATTCCAGACTGCTCACTTCCGGCGGCACATCCTTTTCACGCAGCTTGTTTTGAAGCGTTACCAGATCCACCGACTGTCCGGCGTCATACAGTTCCACAATTGCCTCAAACACCACCCCATACTGCCTGCTATAAAAATCCTCTTCCTTCAGCGAATCAGACGCTACGGTAATGGCTTCCCGGGACAGAAGCATACAGCCGATGACTGATTGCTCCGCTTCCATATTGTAGGGCATTACCCTTTTTAAGAGCGCTTCCTCTGCTGCCATTTACGCTTCCTCTACTTTTACCCTCAATGTCGCCGTTACCTGTGGATGAAGCTTTACCCCTACCTCATGGGTGCCAAAGCTTCTGATCGGCTCGTTAAGCTGAATCTTCTTTTTATCGATATCCTGACCGTTCTGCGCTTTCATTGCCGCCGCAATCTCCTTTGAAGAAACGGAACCGAATACTTTGCCGCCCTCTCCGGCTTTCATGCTGACCACAACCGGCTTCTTTCCAATCTCTTCCGCCAGCGCCTCAGCTTCCTCCAAAAGCTGTCTGGCTATCTTCTCCTCGTTTTTCTTCTGAAGTTTCAGATCGTTTAAGTTTTTATTGTTAGCCTCCACACCCAGCTTCTGCGGTAAAATATAATTTCTTGCATAGCCGTCGCTTGCCTCTATGATTTCTCCTTTTTTTCCAAGCTTTTTTACATCCTGTAATAAAATTATCTTCATGAAATTGCCCCTTCCTGTATCATCGTATCCAGCGTGTTCTTTATAATTGAAATCGCCTCCATCAAAGAAACGTCTTCCATCTGACAGCCGGCAATATTCATATGCCCGCCGCCGCCAAGTCTCTCCATGACAATCTGTACATTAAGTTCATCTATCGACCTTGCGCTGACATATACCTGATTATGATAATCCGTCAATACAAAACTTGCCTTCACGCCCTTGATATTCAGCAGTTCATTTGCCGCCTGTGCCCCAACAACGGTAGGGCTCTGCAGATCCTCGCTGGTGCAGATGGAGATCGCATAAGCGTTTCTGTAGATCTCCGCCTGACTGACGGTATCCGCCCTGGCTTTATATTCGTTGGCATCCTCCCGGAACAGCTTCCTGACTCTGGTTACATCCGCACCGTTTCTGCGCAGGAAAGCCGCCGCTTCAAAGGTACGCACACCTGTCTTTGTCATAAAATTATTGGTATCTATCATAATGCCGGAATACATGCAGTCCGCCTCATCCGGTTTGATCCTGATATTATCACCGATATACTGCAAAATCTCCGACACCATCTCGCAGGCGGAAGAGGCATAGGCCTCCACATAGGAGAGCGTTGCGTTTTCTATCGTCTCGGAACCCCTTCTGTGATGGTCCAATACCACAATGGATTTGCAGGCTTTCAGCAGTTCCGGACATTCCGTGATACTCGGCTTGTCCACATCTACCACTACCAGCACGGAATTACTGCCTGCCAGCTCCAGCGCCGTTGTGCTGTTGACAATCATATCCGGCTCATAATCCGGATTGTCTCTGAAAAGCTGCACAAAAGGCTGAATGGACGTTGTCACATCATCGATTACGATATGGGCTTTCTTTTCTAACGTCAGCGCGATCCTGCAGATTCCCACCGCCGAACCAAAGCTGTCTATATCCGCCACACGATGTCCCATGATGATAACATGATCTTTCCCGGTGATAATCTCCCTGAGCGCCTGCGCCTTGACTCTTGCTTTCACCCTTGTATTTTTCTCTACCTGCTGGCTCTTTCCGCCGTAATATGCCACGTTCTCCGGCGTCTTAACCACCGCCTGATCTCCGCCTCTGCCAAGCGCAAGATCGATGGCATTTCTCGCAAACTCATAATTCTGCGCATAGGTCAGCCCGTCAAGTCCCATACCAATACTCAGCGTCACCGCCATCTCATTGCCGATATTGACCGTCTTCACATCCTCCAGCACATCAAACCGGTCTTCTTTAAGCTGTGCCACCGCTTTCTTCCGCAGAATCACCAGATACTTATCCTTCTCCAGCTTTTTCGATATTCCGTCCAGCGCGGAAATATACTTATTCACTTTTCTGTCAATCAGTGCGATCAGGAGAGAACGCCGTACCTCCTCCACGCTCTCGAGCGCCTCATCATAGTTATCAAGATAAATCAGCCCCACCGCAAGACTCTGGTCATCAATCTCCCGCAGCGCAATCTTAAGTGCCGTCTCATCAAAGAGATAGATGGCTATCAGATAACCGTCATAGTCCTCCGCCTCTACGATATCGCTGTTCATCACCATCTCTTTCAGCGATATTCTCCGCGCCTTTACATGGAAATCCCTGCCCTCGAAGTCCACATCCATCTCCGTAAAGGCTTCTCCGCTGCGTCCCGGCAGCCTGTCCTTTGTCATAGCCGGAAACAATGTGGTGACGGACTTCTTATAGCCTTTCTCCTTATGTACCAGCTTTTCAAACTCTTTATTGGTCCATATTACTTTTCCCTGATCATCAAGCAGCGCATGAGGCAGATCCAGGTCCCTGAGAAGCCTTCTCTGTATCTGTCCGTACTGCGTGGCAAAACTGACCATCTCATTCATAATCACAGGCTTTATATGGAAATACAGCAATGCATAAGATATAAAATAAACAAAAATAAATGCCGTCAGCAGCACGCCCGCCTTTATATTAAATGTGAATACTCCGACATCAATCAGCAATAAAAGACATCCCATATAAAGCATAAAGTGAAACTGGAACTTCAATTTGCCTTTTAATTTAACTTTACTCTTCATAGTGATACTCCTGCACATCCCCTAAACTCATATAAAGTAAGTATACCATTTTTCTCCAAAAGATGCCATCACATTTTATAGGCTGTTTTCGTCAAAAAAGGCTATATTTTGTATAAAACACCTCTATTCTGTTCAAAAATGCGGTAAAAATTCGTTAAAAAAGCCGGCTCCTCTCAAGGCAGCCGGCTTTATGCTCATTATCTTTGCATATTTTACTCGTTTAATCCTGCACATAGGGCATAAGCGCCAAATGTCTTGCTCTCTTGATAGCAGTTGTCAGCGCTCTCTGATGTCTTGCACAGTTTCCGGTAATCCTTCTGGGAAGGATCTTACCTCTTTCAGACACGTATCTTTTCAGTTTTGCCGTGTCCTTATAATCGATCACATTGTCTTTTCCACAAAAAACACAAACTTTTTTTCTTCTGCGAATGCCGCCTCTTCTCTTCATCGGAGAATCAGCTCTGTCTGTTTTATTATAAGCCATTTGAATGCCTCCTATCTAAATCATAATAAGCAATTTGCTAGTTAAACGGCAGTTCCTCATCAATACCGTCAGGGATATTCATAAAACCGTCCCCTGCTCCTGACGGTGCGGGCCTGCTGCTTCCGGTATAGCCCCCATCCGAACCGGAATTACTGTTTTTGCTCTCCGCAAACTCCTGATCCTCCACCACTACCTCCGTGGTATAGACAGTCTGTCCATCCCTGTTGGTATAGCTTCCGGTCTGAATCCTTCCGGATACGGCTATCTTTGTCCCCTTCCGCAGATATTTCTCCGCAAACTCTCCGCTTCTTCCAAACGCCACACAACTGATAAAGTCAGCGCTCTGCTGGTTATCACCGCCATTATTACGGTTAAACCTGCGGTCTACCGCAAGGGTATATCTCGCGATTGCAAGGGGGCTTTCTCCCTGAGAATATCTCACTTCGGGATCTCTTGTCAGGCGTCCCATAAGTATTACTTTATTCATACGTTCTCCTATTCTATTTCTCGTCCTGTTTCACGCACAAATACCTGATCACTCCGTCCATAATGCGCATACGGCTCTCAATCTCTGCCGGCGCGGATGTCTCAGCGTCAAACTGAATGAAGTAATAGAAGCCCTCTTTCATCTTCTGGATCTCGTAGGCAAGCCTCTTCTTACCCCAGTCATCCACATTTGTGATCTGGCCGCCGAATCTCTCGATCAGGGCTTTCGCTTTTTCTACGACTGCTGCCCTGTCTTCTTCTTCGAGTTTTGCGCTAACAACAACGGCTAATTCATACTTTGTCATGTTAGTTACCTCCTTCTGGTCTCTGGCCCCCGTCTGAATCGGGAGCAAGGAATATATATATCACGAGCCTGTATTTTATCATATCTTTCCGCATAATTCAAGGGGTTTCGCGGATTATTTTTACTTTTTAACCGCTGCCCATTCTCAATGTCATTTAGCCGAACCGTTCATCCGGCCGGGAGAAAATACTCCATACATTCTACTCGTCCAGCACCGTCGTCCTGTACTCAATAGAAGAAACCACTTCGTCCGTTATAATAAAACACAGTTTCATGTCATCCTTCCGATACACGATCATCCCGTTTTCTGTCAGGAAATCCTCACCGTAAACCTCAAACACGTCTCCCTGGGAGTCGCCGATCCCTATCCCCTCCTCCGTCGTGACGGAATCATCCCGAAACAGTACCGCCGATATATGGTCCGTATCCTCTCCGGGATAAGTATCCAGTTCAAAACTTTCGTAGGTATACTTTTTATCAAGTCCGTCAAAAGCGCAGCTTGCCGCCTCAAAATAGGAATCTGCCTCTCCGAGCCGTTTCAGCACCGACTGTGCCTCCATATCCATGGCAATCCTTATCCCCTGATACGTAAAGGTATATCCTTTATAATTAACCGGCTTTTTGTCCGTATACTCCATCCCTTCCGGCTCCCCGGGCAGTACCGCTTCCTGCGGCGTTTCGCTCTCTCCGGTATCCTCCGGCTGTGCTCCCTTTTCCGCCATCGCCAAAAGCTGCTCCCTCCGGTCCTTCTCATACCACGCCCGCTTTTCATCCCAGGACGCCGACAGTCCGCTCTCTCCCCGCCGATCCGGAACCCCCGCCTCTTCTGATAAGAACTCTCCCAGATACCTGCTTATCTTTTCCGCCCCGGAGAGGTTCATATGAAGCCCGCCGTCATAGGTATCGGTCTGAAAATCCACCCCCGTCTCCTGCGTCAGTTCCAGAAAGTTGATATACACAAGATCATTCTCTTTCGCGTATGCCTCTATCTGTTCCTCCCACTCATCATACCAGTAAGGATAAAGGGACGGCGCTTTCACAAGGATCAGCTCAATATTGTTGACTTTGCAGAGTTTTGTCAGTTTATCCAGATACAGATAAGCATTTTCTCCGAATCCGTAATCCGCCAGCGGCTTCCCCTCCGGTATATGTTCCGCCGCTTTCACGTCCACGCGCATATAATAACCGTTATGAGACACCTTCGGCGTATCAAACATGTAATCGATATCCGCGCCGGAAAGTTCGCTCCATCTCGAATGATAGCGCAGAATCGGAAATACATAGTCCGTATAGTTTTCTTTTTCCGTCATGGACGCAAGAATCGCCTCATGCTTTGACTTCGACCACTCCATCCCTTCCAGCGTCATACGGTTATATGCCTCTTTCTGGGGCGTATCGTATTCCATGGAGAGGACGTTAAACACGACGACCTGCGGCGTCTCGTACCGCAATGTATCCTCCAGAAGATAATAGGACTGCCAGATCAACTGCTGGGCACTTCCCCTGATATAACTGTTGATGCCGTACTCATCCCAGAGAAGCTGAGGTGAGAAATTCTCATACACCTCACAATCCCCGATAAAAATAACATCGTGATCCTTTTCTTCCCGGTAATATTCCGCGATCAGCGCTCCCTCCACCACATCGGCGGCATATTTCGGCACAAGGAGCTTTTGCAGAAAAAACAGCCCCGCTGCTACAAGCGCCCCGCTCACCGTCCATTTTATCATGCTCTTTATACGCCGTTTCAATTCCTGTCTCCTTAAAACTGATTGTAAATAAACTGGCTTGCATCATAGCCTGCGCCATAAGCCCCCAACAGCAGCACCGCAAGAAACAGCCCGTACCAGATAACAAACCGGACAGGGTACGGTTTCTCCGCGATCATCTCCCTGACCTTCCCCTTCCTCTGAATACAGCTCACCGCAATCATAAGAACCGTGCCCGCCAGAAGAACCATATAATCCGGACCGCTCAGCCCAAGCCCGTACATGGAGCCGTCCCGGAATATCGACATATCCCACCTTGTAAACATACTGCCGAACATACGAAATGTCAGCGGCACATCCCGGTAACAGTCAAACATCCGAAGGCAGCTCATCAGAAGGATTGTCCTGAGAATCTGAAACATTTTCCAGGGCGTCTTTCCCTCCACGCGGAACCTTCCGTGAAACTTCTCATAAAGAGGCTCAAATTCCTGAGAGATCATGATAATGATCCAGTTTCCAAGTCCCCATGCCACAAAATTCCAGCCCGCTCCGTGCCAGATACCTGTTGCCAGCCATACCGCAAAAGAAGAAAGATAGACCGGTACCCGCTTCCCTATCTGCTCTCCGAAATGCGCCCTTGCGAACTTTGACACCTTCAGCATGGGCCTGCACACGGATATCGGATAAAAAATATAGTCCGTAAACCAGGTTCCCATCGTGATATGCCATCTCCGCCAGTATTCCTTGATGGATTTCGAGAAAAAGGGACGGTTGAAATTCTCCGTCACCCGGATTCCCATAGCCTCCGCCACGCCGATCGTAATGTCGATTCCTCCCGTGAAATCCGCATACAGCTCCAGCGCATAAAACATCATGCCCACAAATACATAGGCGCCCCTGTAAGTATCCGTATCACCGATGATTGTATTGACGCCGACCAGCATCCGGTCCGCGATCACCAGCTTTTTAAAGTATCCCCAGAGCACCCTCTCCAAACCGAAGCACACGGTCCTTGCCTGAAAAGGATGGCTCTTAAACAGCGTGGCGGAGAGATCGCCAAACCTGCTGATCGGTCCCTGTACAAGCTGCGGAAAAAAGGACACAAACAGTGCAAACCGAAACAGATTTTTCTCCGCCTTCACCGTCCCCCGGTAGACATCAATCAGATATCCCAGCGCCTGAAACGTATAAAAGGATATTCCCATGGGCAGCACGAGATTCCGGAGAGACAGCGTCCTCTCCCCGCCTGCGGCGCTGATTATCCTGTTGATATTGACAATGGCAAAATTACTGTATTTCACCACCGCCAGAATGCCAAGATTAAACAGCAGCATAAGAAGAAGCCAACGCCACAGTTTTGATTTCATTTTGGCCTTATAGCTTTTTTTCTCCTCTTTGCCGAGCTTGTCCTTATGTTCCTTCAGATACTCCGTCTGCCGCTCTCTGACTTTCTCCATCCGGCATGCCGCGAACCAGACAGTGACGGTTGTTGTGAGGATATAAAGCAGATAAGTCGGTCCCGCCGCAAAATAAAAAAGATATCCCGCAAACAGCAGAAACTGCCACTGAAACTTTCCCGGCAGCACATAATACAGCACCAGCACCAGAAATAAAAATGCCACAAACTCATATGAAGTAAACAGCATAATGGCTATTCCTCATCTTCCAGTTTTCTGATCAGATCATACAGCGCTTCCGCGGAATTAAAATTTTCCGGTTTGATGTATTCCGCCGAGATCGTCACATCAAACTCCTCGTATACTTCGGACACGATCGATATGATATCAAAAGAATCCAGTATCTTATCATCGATCAGCGTCTTACAGTTCTCAAAATCCACATCCGGGTGCAACCCTTTTAAAATTTCCAGTAATTCCTGCATGTTTTTCCTCATTTCTGCGTTGCTTTATAGCTCAAACGAGTTTGTGGCAAGCAACGCGCAGACACAAATCCCGCGATTGAAAATTTATTTTTCAATCTTCACACCGCCCTCTATTTTCCCTGCACCTTCTCTTTCAGCGCCCCACGGTCAATTTTTCCGTTTGCCGTAAGCGGCATCTGATCGAGCCTGATGATCCGGTTCGGCATCATATAGCGGGGAAGTTTTTCTTTCAGCGATACCGCCATATCCTTCTCTTCTTCCCCTCCCACATAGCAGAGTACTATCCTGCTTTTTTTCTGATCATAGATACAGCAGGACATCTTTACACTGTCCAGCATATTCACATTTACCTCGATCTCCCCGAGTTCGATCCGATGCCCCATATGCTTGATCTGATAGTCCTTCCTTGAGACAAACATCAGCTCTCCTTTGTCATTATATCTCCCGATATCCCCTGTCCTGTAAATCGTTTCGGGATACGCCTTATTCAAAGGATTCCGGACAAATACGGCTTTTGTCCGCTCAGGATCATTGTAATACCCCGGGGAGAGGGACGTTCCTCTGATGCAGATCTCTCCCTCTTCTCCCCTCCCGGCGCGCTCATTATTCTCATTCAGCAGAAGGATTTCCGTATTCTTAAAAGGCCTTCCCACAGGCATTGCCTCCCCGGACTCAAGTTTTTCCCGCACTCTGTAGTAGCAGCATACCCCGGTCCCCTCCGTCGGGCCATATAGATTCACAAAATCCGCCTCCGGCAGCGCGTCCTTCCACCTGTTAAACTGTTTGATCGGAAAAACTTCTCCCATAAACGCTACCGTCTTTAAATATGCCGGCCGTATGGTCTTAAACGTATCAAAAGCCGATATCATCGCAAGCGCGGAAACTACCCAGCATATCGTATTGATCCGATGCTCATTCAAAAATTCAACCAGTTTCACCGGAAACAGAAAAAGGGATTTGGGAATCAGATAAGCGGTCACCCCGAATTTCAGCGCCGGATAAATCTCTTTCATACTCGCGTCAAAATAAAGCGGCGTCTGGTTTCCGAATACCGAATCCTCCCCAAAGCCCAGGATTTCCGACAACTGCTCGATATAATTGATCACCGAGCGGTGGCATCCTGTGACTCCCTTGGGAATCCCCGTGGAACCGGACGTAAATACGACATATACCGGATCTGTGTCAATCGCGGCGTCATAAATCCTGCCAAGCGCCTCCTCATCAATCCCGGTATGGCATATGTCATCATAAAGAACGATCTTTCCGCCGAAGGGCAGCTTCTTTGCCATCTCCAGCGTACTTTCATCACACACGATCACTCCGGCGCTGACATTTTCCAGGATCAGATTGATTCTCGCCGCAGGCATTTCCGCATCCACCGGCACGTAAAAACACCCGCCCGCCACCGCGCCCAGAAACGCCGCCACGGTCTTCGGATGCTTTTCCATAAAAATAACGACCGGCTCCCTGTATATCCCTTCTTCGTGCAGCCAGGTTCCTATCGACCGGCTCTGATCCGAAAGCTCCTGAAAGCTCAAAGCGTTCGTCCCGTCCGAAAATGCCGTTTTATCCGGTTTCCGGCTCACTGTTTCCGTTAAATAGTCCAAAATATGATTCTGCATGATCTTTCCTTCTTTATCTTATTTGCCTGACGTTCAGCAGTTATCAGGTAATCAACTCCCGGTACTTTGGACGCAGGCTGCCGCACTCCTCCACCGCTTTTGCTGCCAGTACCTCCATCACATCCAGATATCCCGCTCCGGTGAGGCGCTCTTTTTTGATCAGGGATAATTCCGTACATGCCAGCAGAATCACGCTGCTCCCTCTGCTCCGCAGGTTTTCGGCCGTTTCCGCGAATCCTCCGGCATCCGGCGTCTTCCCTGCCTTGATGTCCAGATATATGATATCCATCAGTTTCCGCTGAGATGCTTTATCCGGTATAACGCTCTCTATCCCCTTCCGCTCCAGCGCCCTTTGAAACAGCCCGCTCTTTATCGTCCCGTCCGTTGCCATGATACCCGCGCTCCGAATCTCTCTTTCCCGCAGATAACATGCCGTCTCCTCCACCGCGTTTAAAACCTTAAGCCCTGTTCTTTCCTCCAGTTCCCCATGAAAATAATGCGCCGTGATACAGGGGATTGCAAGGAGCTGAGCCCCCATATCCTTTAATGTTCTTCCCGCCTCCGCCATTTGCGGCAGCGGAGAATCGGTGCTCTCTCCCAGTATAAACTTTGTTCTGTCCGGTGTAGCCGGGTTGCTTATCATGCGGATCTCCATATGCTCCTGATCCGTTTCCGCATCGCTCATCTGCGTCAGAAGCTGCAGAAAATACGCCGTAGCCATAGGTCCGAGCCCACCGATGATTCCTAATCTCTTCATAAAAACCGATTGCCTTTTACTTTCCTGTCACTGTTTACGGATGCCGGAATGAAACTATTTCGGCCGGCAATGTCATTTCGTTAAGCCATTTATCCGGCCGGTTATGATTTTATTTCGGAAAATATTTCAGTTCACTTCCGGATACAGGCTGTGGTCATAATTGTGAGGGTAAAAGTGCTGGGCAGTGTATGCCATCAGTTGTTCTTCCGTCCACATGAATATATCCGGGTGATCGCTCCTTGGTGTGGTGTCGAGATGATACCATCCCTCCCCCAGATTGACAAGATTCCAGTAATGATGGGTTCTTGTGGGGATCTTCTCGATATCCATATTCTGAATGCCCGCCCTGGTCAGCAGCACCTTGGTCGTGCAGGCATAGACATAGCAGTCGCCCCGCTTCTCGATCAGTCCCTCGTAAGCAGCTCTCACATAATCGCCCTTTTCCGAATGTTCGATATAATAAACATGTGTTTTGACATAATTATAGATTGCTCTTACTCTCTCAACGGGCTCCATCTCCGGCTTAAGAATCTCTGCCAGGATCTCATCCGCCGCAGCGTTCACCTGATCGATATCATATTTTCTCTCCTGAACCGTCAGATTCACCGTAACGCTCGCACTGTTTCCTGCATAATCCGTCGCCGTATAGACAACCGGATATACTCCCGCCTGATTTAAGTTTGCCGCACTGCTGTCAACCATAAAGTCAAGTCCCTCCGGGCAGTTGTCCGTAACGGTCACATATTTCCTGTAAGCTGCTGCCTGTCCCTCCATAATACTCAGATCCTTTGCCCCGGTTATAACAGGCGCCTCGGTATCTTCCGTAAGGATAAGCTCGGCAGTCCTGATCGCCTCGTTTCCGCCCTCATCCACAAACCTGATTTCCACGCTCTGGCTCCCCGGGAGCGTTAAATCCGGCGGCGCAGTGAAATACGCCTTAACCTGTGTCACATCGTTCACAGTTTCTATAAAATCCTCCGGTTTCCTCGGAAGCAGCGTAAACCCTTCTATATCATGGACGCTCACTTCCGGCGGAGTTGTATCCACAATATTCAGCCTGCTCTCATATTCGATCCCGTCTACCTTAAGCGTAACCGCCTGTGTTCCCGGCTTCGTCCCGTCAAGAGTATCAATCCGCGTTACAAACTCCGCCTTCTCCCCATCCAGCAGAAAATCCTCCGCAGAGGGCATTTCTCCCCCCGCCTCCATATCCAGTTCCTGAACCACCTGCGATACGATCAGCTCCGAAGCTATCTCCGTACTGTTTCCCCCGGCATCCGCCAGTCTGACTTTTACTTCCTGTCTGCCGAATTTTGTAAAGTCCGGTTCCATGGCAAAAGATACCTGCACATCCGTCTCATCCTCGATATCCGCCACCAGTTCCTTTGCCTCACAGGTTCCGCCGTATGCCACGCAGACGGTTTTCGGCACTGCCGCAGGCGGAACCGTATCCGTTACGATCACCCTGCAGTCCTGAGTAGACAATCCCGTCCACAGCTTCAAGTGGTATTCTCCCGGTTTTGCCGAATCAATAATCTCGCTTTCCGTTGTAAAATATCCTCTGTCCTCCGGGTTTTTCAAAAAGTCCTGGGCATGGACTACAGCCCCCGCCTCCACATGACGTTCCCGGTACACCCTGTCCCGCTCTCTTAACCCAAGGCCGATAAGAGCCAGCATGATCGTACCCGCCAGAATTGCTGCGGTAACCATGATACCCGTATGATTCACTTTTTTTGTCTTATCCGCCATAATTTTCTGCCTTCAGGTTCCTTTATCTCTTATCTTCTCTATCCTGATCCTTTTACTGCCGATCTTTCCCCGTACCTTTTACAGCCTCCCAAATATCTCGCCTATACTGCCCTGCAGAATAAGGTCTGCCATGTTATCTTTCGGCGTTGGTGTCTTATTAACCAGTACCAGTTTATTCCCCCGATAATAATCGATCAGCCCCGCCGCCGGATAAACCGCAAGGGAAGTCCCGCCGATAATCAGTACATCCGCTTCCTGGATAGCATGCATCGCCGCAGAAAGTGTCTTATTATCAAGCCCCTCCTCGTAGAGCACCACATCAGGTTTTATAATACCGCCGCATGTACACCTGGGAACTCCCTCCGAATTTTTAACAGCCTCCACACTGTAAAATTCGCCGCAGCCTTCACAGTAATTCCTGAGTACACTGCCATGCAGTTCCAATACGTTCTTACTGCCTGCCTTTTGATGCAGCCCGTCTATGTTCTGGGTAATGACAGCCTTAAGCTTTCCTTCCGCCTCCCACTTCGCAAGCTTCTTATGCGCCTCATTCGGTTCCGCATCAAGATACAGCATCTTATCTCTGTAAAATTTATAAAATTCTTCCGTTTTTGACCGGAAAAACGTATGGCTCAATATGGTCTCCGGCGGATATGCATACTTCTGGTGATACAGCCCGTCCGTACTTCTGAAATCGGGAATGCCGCTTTCCGTAGAAACCCCGGCACCGCCAAAAAACACGATATTATCACTTTCATTGATCCATTTTTTCAAAGTTTCCAGTTCTGTCATGATACCGCCTCCCCTGACTGATATTTATATCTGCCCGTACTGAATATTCGGAAAGCATTCCGCCTTCCTTATCTCAGGATATTATACCACTTTTATTTTTAAAGGTCCATATTTCCGTTCGTCTCCTTTGTATAGGCAATGCAAAAAAGCTTTGAAAACTTATCATTAAGTTTCAAAGCTTTTAAAGAGGCGTGAGCCGGATTTGAACCGGCGATAACGGTGTTGCAGACCGGGGCCTTACCACTTGGCTATCACGCCATATTATTCAGTATCTCACCTGACTGACTCCGACGGGAATCGAACCCGTGTTACCGCCGTGAAAGGGCGATGTCTTAACCTCTTGACCACGGAGCCTCTTTCCATTTCTTTTCCCTGATGCATATCTCACAGACAGTCTCAGCAGAAATTATGATAACACATCTCACTTCGTTTTGCAAGAAAAATTTTAATTTTATCCGGATTTTTTCAGAGGCACCATTTATTATGGCGCCCCTTCTCCGATACCTGATCTGATCCGGTATCGCCTGATCAGATCATCTCACTAAAACTCTGCTGCTTCTACAGGTACTTTTCTACAATTTCCTGCATCTTCTCCCATTTATCTTCCATATCTTTCACCATACAAAACTGCGTCCTGCACCGGTCCAGATTATGTTTCGGGCGGTGGATCTTAAAGTAATGGTCCCCTTCCAGATAATCCGTCAGAAACCGCATTCCGCATTCCAGTGTCATCATTTTTGCCCCCATAGGAAGCATTTTTATCTCCTTCTGCGTCAGAGAACCGCCGCAGCCCTCAATAAACCCTTTTGTATACAGGGCAAACAGTTCCAGGTCACAGGATATCTTCGACAGATCTTTCTCATCCTCGGCACCCGTATTTGCTCCGAAGCGGATAGAATCGCCATAATCATACAATGCCGAACCCGGCATTACGGTATCTAAATCTATAACACAGATTCCCTTACCGGTCTTATGATCCAACAGGATATTGTTCAGTTTTGTATCATTATGCGTTACTCTGAGAGGAATTTCTCCCGATACCAACATATCACAGAGTACATGACAGTCATCTTCCCGATCCAGTACAAACCGAATTTCATCTGCTACTTCCGCGGCACGTTTCATCGTATCTGCTTCTACCGCCTTTTTGAATTTTTCCAGACGATCAACGGTATTATGGAAATTCGGGATTGTTTCATGAAGGCTCTTAGCCGGATACTTTGCAAGAAGTTTCTGGAAATTGCCGAATGCTACGGCACTTTCATAGAAATCTTCCGGCTTTTCCACCGCATCATAGCTGTCCGCCCCTTCCACAAACCGGTACATCCTCCAAAAGGTGCCATCTTCTTCCTCACTGTAAGAGGCGCCGTCCTTAAGCATTATCACGCCCAGCGCTTCTCTGTCAGGATCTCCGCCTCTCTCCGCTATCTCTTTCTGCAAAAATGTCGTTACGCCTGTTATATTCTCCATCAGTCCTTTCGGATCTCTGAACACTTCATGATTCATCCTCTGCAAAATATATCTGCAGGTTTTCTCCGGCGCCACCCTGCAGGTCAGAAGATAAGTATCATTGATATGCCCATTGCCATGAGGCACCACATTTTCAGGTTCTCCTGCCACTTCAAATTTTCCGGAAATACATAATAATTCCGACTTTTCTCTGCTCATATAGATACCTCCGCCATTAATTTCTATCATTATAGTAAGATGCAGCCAAAAAGTCTTTATCTTATTTTTCCGCCTTTTTATACTATCGGCTTTTATTTCAGGCAGTTTACTCATTTTCACCTTTACCTTCTCTGCATTTCCGTATTATAATAATCTCAAAACGATAATGAATTTTCATAATGGATGTTTCAGCTACGGGAGCAGGGAACATGAATTACAAAAGTGTAAAGTTGCAGGATACTATCACTATACAAAATATCTATTCGATCCACTATTTTGAATATATGTGTGATTTTTCTTTTCCTGGGGAATCTCATGATTTCTGGGAGTTTTTATGTGTTGATAAAGGTGAGGTAAATGTCCTCGCTGACAAAAAACCGCATGTTTTGAAAAAAGGAGAAATTATTTTCCATAAACCCAATGAATTTCACAATGTAAACTCCAATGGACTGATCGCGCCGAATCTGGTTGTGATATCTTTTTCCTGCGCCTCTCCCTCCATGTCCTTTTTTGAGGAAAAAGTATTGCAAATCAGCGAGTCCGAACGGCTTCTCCTTGCACAGATCATTCAGGAGGCTAAACATGTCTTTGACGGGCGTCTGGATGATCCTTATCAGGAGGAACTGATCAAAGCCAAGCAGCCCGCGTTTGCCGGAGAACAATTGATCCGGCTCTATCTCGAGCAGCTCTTGATTCAGCTTATACGCCGTTATACGATCGGAATACCTTCTCAAAATACGCTTCTTGTCAAATCCATCAAACAAAAAGCGGATGGAGAACTTTTTGAACAGATTCAGAAGTACATGGAAACCCATATCCGTGAAACACTGACTATTGAACAAATATGCAAAAATAACTCCATAGGGCGCTCTCAGCTCCAGAAATTATTCCGAAGCAAAAGCGGCTATGGAGCCATTGAATATTTTTCAAGGCTGAAAGTAGACCTTGCCAAACAGATGATACGTGAAAATCATTATAATTTTACCCAGATAGCCGATGCCCTTGGTTTTTCTTCCATCCATTATTTCTCGAGACAGTTTAAACAGATTACTGGCATGACTCCTTCGGAATATGCTTCTTCCATCAAAGCACTGTCGGATCATCCTGTCTGAACATAACCAAATACTCCGCACAGTCTATCTTATATCCCAAAATATTTTCTATTCCCACAGATTCTGCGGATACAACCCTTGGTCCTTCATTTCCTGAATTGCTCTGACCACTACCGGCTTATCTTCTCTGTATGTCACACCATACCAACGGTCTTTAGATTCCAAGACCGTTACCTCCGCCTTTCCTTCCCGGATCAGTTCATCTACCACAAAAGGAAGGAAATATTCACATTTCAGCGGATTTTCCCGTAGATTTTCCGTCAGAAAAGCGGCAAATCTGTCCCGAATCTCCGACATCATGCTCTCTGTGAATCCCCACATATTCATTGATACTATTGTATTTCCGGAAAGAGACGTCCAGGATGCCCCTTCGTCCTCCGTATAAGCAGGCCCGTCCTCATGCTTTTCAATCCGAACCCTCTCTGTGATCTCCGTCAGCTTTCCCTGCTCGTCCTTCACACAGACGCCGCGGGCAACATGCCCGTTCTCCGTCAATGTATTTTCCAACAGGTATCCTACCATTGTATACTGAAATTTATCCCCATCTTTATGGGAGGCAAGAAAATCATATATCATCCGAAAGGCCTGCTGTCCATAGTAATCATCCGCGTTGATAACCGCAAACGGTCCGTCCACCGCAGCCAGACAGGAAAGAACCGCGTGCGCAGTACCCCATGGTTTCACCCTGCCCTCCGGCACTGCAAATCCCTCCGGCAGATCAGCGATATCCTGAAACACATATTCCACTTCGATCCTCTGTTCCAGCCTGTCCCCTATCTTCTCTTTGAAATCCTGTTCATTTTCTTTCTTAATGATAAATATCACTTTTTCAAATCCGGCTTTTACCGCATCGTATATGGAAAAATCCATAATAATATGCCCTTCTTTATCCACCGGATCAATCTGCTTCAAGCCTCCGTAACGGCTCCCCATACCTGCCGCCATAATAATAAGTACCGGTTTTTTCATGTTCTCCTGTCCTCCTTTTTCATGATCCCACCTGTCTGCCATCATCCGTCAAAAATTATGTTTTAAGTATATACGGCTTTCCTGCTTCCGGCAATACCACAACAAACACTTTTTTTATACAAAAAGCCATACAATCGAGCAGGGGAAATCTTTCCCCCTTCTCCGCGCGCCGGGCACCCGTCAACTCTGCTGACATCCTTCCTTTTGGTACCCGTGTGCATAAAAAATTCCCATAAACACTATTGTCTATGGGTTCTCCTTCATCAGCCGTATTTACCTCCCCCAGTTGGACTCGAACCAACGACACTGCGGTTAACAGCCGCATGCTCTACCGACTGAGCTATGGAGGAAAATATGAAACTTCGTTTCATATACGAGATTTGCTTCGCAAACTCAAAAATGCCCTACACGTCCGCAAGACCTGCCCTGCAAACCCGGATACATCCCCTGCCACACAAATCTCTTCATATGCCTGCGCCCTCAAAACCGAACACTGAAACTCTGCTCCATCCTTTACTTCTTTCCCTGAACCTCTTCTCCTGGTCAAGCCTCCGGCCTATTAGTACGGGTCAGCACATGCATCACTGCACTTACACCTCCCGCCTATCCACCT
>JAAWOG010000125.1 GCA_022799355.1 Lachnospiraceae bacterium
GCTTTTGAGGGAGCGGAGCGAGCGAAAAAGTCAAGTGCTGTGAGAGGCGACGTAGGAGCCACTCACAGTGCTTGAGTGCTTGCACCGGGGTGGTTGATTGTGACAGGGATGACGATTCTGAATAATTTTGCGGCCGCTTACGGACCGGATGCCGTGGCGGCGATCGGTATTGTTCAGAAGATATATATGGTGCCGATGCAGATCGCTATGGGCTCGAGTCAGGGCGTGATGCCTCTTGTGGGGTATTCCTATTCCGCAAAGAATTATAAGCGTATGAAGGAGACGGTACTGTTTATTGCGAAGGTGATGGTACCCATCATGGTGGTTTCGAGTATCTTCTGTTATTTCAGGGCGGGGTGGCTTGTCAGTTTGTTTATGAAAAAGGAAGAGATCGTCTATTATGGAGGGATCTTTCTGCGGGCAGATTCCCTTGCCATGACGTTCCTTGCCATAGATTTTCTGGCGGTAGGTGTGTTCCAGGCGATCGGCATGGGAAAGAAATCCCTGTTGTTTGCGGTGCTCCGCAAAATTATATTTGAGATTCCGGCGTTGATCATACTGAATATGCTGTTTGGTGTTTACGGTATCGCTTATGCGGCGTTTGTGGCGGAGTTCATGCTGGCAATATGTGCGGTGTATATGCTGCGCCGGATATTCAGGAGTTTGCAGGTGTGACAGGCCGGAAAGCGGCGGGGTGCGAAGGAAGATCTGCGGAACTGCAAAACAGCAGATGTCCGTGAAGTGCACAGGAGAATATCAGATGTGTAAGCATCTGCATATTCTCCTGGGGTTGGTGTACTGAAGGGAGATCTGCGGAACTGTAATAGAGGAGAGGACATGGAGAGAATATATGATACGGTGATCTTTGATCTGGACGGAACTTTGATGGATACGCTGGAAGATCTGGCGAATGCGGTGAATGAGATTTTGAAAAGGCACGGCTATCCGGTAAAAACGATTACGGAAGTACGGCGCATCGTGGGGAACGGGCTCAGACAGACGTTGACATTATGTCTGCCGGAAGGGACTGAGCAGCAGGAGGTTGAGAGGCTTCTGCCCGAGTTTGCGGCTTATTATCAGGCACATTGTCAGATCAAAACAAAACCTTATGACGGGATTATGGATACGCTGAGAGAACTCTGCGAAAGAGGGTATAAGATGGCGATCGTCTCCAATAAGAGGGATGAGGCGGTAAAGACTTTAAATGAGGAATACTTTCAGGCGTATGTGAAGGTTGCTATCGGGGAAAACGAAGATATGGGCATAAAGAAAAAGCCGGCGCCGGATACGGTATTTCAGGCGCTCAGAGAGCTTGGCAGCGTCCGGGAGAGGGCTGTTTATGTCGGTGATTCGGAGGTGGACAGAATGACTGCGGAGAATGCCGGACTGCCCTGTGTTTCCGTGGACTGGGGATTTCGCGACAGGGAGGAACTGGAAAAGCTGGCGCCCGCTTATCTGATCAGCAGGCCGGAGGAATTGCTGGAAATCTTATGTTGATCTTAAACGGTATTATTTTTATATTTACGGCAAATTACTATGCTCTTGCGGTGCGGTTTGGTGAATATCGGGTGATGGCAGGGGCAGTTTTGGCGGTATTGTTTTTGCTTGGAAATGGCAAGCCTTCTCTGCGTGATCGGAAAATCCCGGACAGACGGCTTCGGATCTGTCAGCAGGGCAGTGATCTGCTGGTGTTGTTTTGTATCAGTACGGGGGTTTCCGTCCTGTATCTGCTACTGGAAATCCAACAGCTTTTTACCGGAGAAGTGAAAGTATGGCTGCTCCATCTGCTGAATGTGTTTCTGGTGGAAGCCGTTGTTTTCTGGAACGGTATCATCCGGGTTTATCTGACATCAAAACAGCTTGCTTTGAAATGGCGGCTGCTTGGGCTGATCTGTGGGTTTATGCCTGTTGTAAATCTGGTGGTGCTGTATTATATTATCAGGATCACGGGGTATGAGGCGAAACTGGAGGGAGAAAAGCTGCTCGTGAACGAGAAGCGGAAGGGAAGGAGAGTCTGTGCGACAAAGTATCCGATCCTGCTTGTGCATGGCGTATTTTTTCGGGATTTCAAATATCTGAACTATTGGGGCAGGATTCCCGGAGAACTTGAGAAAAACGGTGCGGTGATCTATTATGGAAACCATCAGTCGGCGGATTCCGTGGAGGGCAGCGCGAGGGAGCTTTCGGAGAGAATCAGGCAGATCACGGAGGAAACGGGCTGTGGAAAATTAAATATCATAGCTCATTCCAAGGGAGGGCTGGATTGTCGGTACGCGCTTTCCGAACTGGGGATTGCGGACCGGGTAGCGTCCCTGACCACCATCAATACACCCCATAAGGGCTGTCTTTTCGCGGACTATCTGCTGGAGAAGATTCCGGAAGAGATACAGCGGAGAGCGGCGGATACTTACAACAGGGCGGTGAAAGTGCTGGGAGATGAAAACCCCGATTTTATGGAAGCGGTGCGCGATCTGACGAAGAACGCCTGTACCGCAAGAAATCAGCATATTAAAGATGCGGCGGGGGTATACTATCAAAGTGCAGGTTCTAAATGCAACGGGGCCTTTAACGGACGTTTTCCCTTAAATGCCACGTATCCGCTGGTAAAACATTTTGACGGGGAGAATGACGGGCTTGTTTCCACGGAGTCTTTCCCCTGGGGTGAGAATTTTTATCTTGTCACGGTAAAAGGAAAGCGTGGCGTAACTCACGGAGATATGATAGACTTAAACAGGGAGAATATCCCGGGGTTTGATGTCAGGGAGTTTTATGTGAATCTGGTGGCGGACCTAAAGAAAAAAGGCTTTTAAAAGTAGTATTTGGCAAATACGGAACTGGAAAATAGTATTTGTCCGTACGGCACCCAGAGAATTTACGGACGCATAAGCGGTCGGAAATTGCTCTGCCGTAATGGTGCGGGGAGGACAAATACGGAACTGGAATAGGAGGAAAAATATGGCAGCATTACATTTGACAACGGAAAATTTCAGAAAGGAAGTACTGGAGTACGAGGGAGAGGCTCTGGTGGACTTCTGGGCGCCCTGGTGCGGGCCATGCCAGATGGTGGGACCGATCGTGGAGGAGATTGCGGAGGAGCGGAAGGATGTGAAAGTCTGCAAGGTAAATGTGGATGAGCAGCCGGATATTGCAGGAAAATATAACGTGATGTCGATTCCGACGATCATAGTATTCAAAAAAGGAGAGCCGGTGACGGTATCGGTAGGAGCGAAGCCGAAAGCGGAGTTATTGGCGCTTCTTGCAAAATAAATGGGAGAACCTGCATTATGAAAGATGTGATTATTATCGGAGCCGGAACGGCGGGACTTACGGCGGCAATTTATGCGCTGCGGGCGGGTAAGAGTGTTCTGGTACTGGAACAGAGTTCTTACGGCGGGCAGATTATCAACACGCCGCATGTGGAGAATTATCCGGGGATTGAGCGGATTTCGGGATATGAGTTTGCCTCAGGCCTGTTCAGGCAGGCTGAAAAACTGGGTATGGAATATCGGAATGAGAAAGTGACGGATATCCGGGAGGAGGAAAACAGAGAGGCGGCAGGCGGCAAAAGCGGGAAGATCGTGGAGACCACGGAGCGCAATTACCGGGCAAAAGCCGTGATTCTTGCGACCGGAGCAAAGAACCGTCCCTTGGGGATCGAAAAAGAGGCGGAATTTATCGGCAGGGGAATTTCCTACTGCGCTACCTGTGACGGCATGTTTTTCAGAGGGAAAAAAGTGGCGGTAGTCGGCGGCGGAAATACTGCGCTGGAGGATGCGGCATTTTTATCAAACTACTGTGAGAAGGTATATCTGGTTCACAGGCGCGAGGGCTTCCGCGGGGAAGATAAGCTGGTCAATGAACTGCGGGAGAAGGAAAATGTGGAGTTTTTGCTGAATAAGACCGTGCAGGCGATTGAAGGGGAGATGGCGCTGCAGGCTGTACTCCTCCTGGATAAAAACAGCGGAAAAGAGAGCAGGCTGGAGATCAGCGGACTTTTTGTGGCAATTGGACAGATACCGGAAAACGAAGTTTTTGCCGGGCTGGTAGAGTTGGACGAGGGCGGCTATATTGTGGCGGGGGAGGATTGCAGGACGAATGTGGATGGTATCTTTGCCGCCGGAGACTGCCGGAAAAAAACTGTGCGGCAGCTCACCACGGCAGCGGCGGACGGTGCGGTGGCGGCTCTCGCGGCGGCACAGTTATAAAAACGGCCGAATTGGAATAAAACAGCATCTGCCCGATGGGCGGATGCGGAACTGGAATAAATACGGATGAAGAAAATTTGGGCATTATATAAAAAATATGAGGAACTGATCAATTATCTGGTGGTGGGAGTAATGACCACGGTGATCAGTTGGACGGCGTATGCCGTATGTAAGCTGATCATGAATGTGGACCATCCGGTTATTATGCAGATAGCCGTATTTCTGCGATGGTTTGCAGGACTGGTATTCAGTTATTTTATGAGCCGCAGGTTTGTATTTAAGAGCAGGAATCCCAAAATTTTAAAGGAGGCCATTGATTTTACGGCTTCCCGGATCGTGACACTGTTTTTGGATATGTTTGTTATGTGGATACTGCCTACGGTATGTAAGATGGACGACTGGATAGCGACATTTATCTCGGCAGTGCTGGTTGTCATTATGAATTATGTTTTCAGCAAATTTATTGTTTTCAGGAAGAAGAAGGCATGATTTTCCACTGCGGCGGCTTATGTGGAAGCCGTGTGGGTAACAGTTCAGCCTTCGGCTTCCCTGTTACGGAATCTGCCCATTTCAAGTCGCCTTCGGCGAGGGGCAGATTCTTTTGGCTCAATTTACATGTTTTC